>JACUTO010000060.1 GCA_014859755.1 Candidatus Bathyarchaeota archaeon | reverse complement strand
GATTTTTGCTCGCGTCAAAATGGCTGGGTCCAGCTCTTGTTTGCCTGGTGCGTCCGCGCCTATGCAGTTGAAGTGCATGCCAGCCTCAACCCAGTCATTTGAAACAAGAGGTTTCCTTGACGGTGTTATTGTTACAACGATGTCGGCGCCTTCAACGGCGTCTTTTACGCTCTCCACTGCGATGATCTTTGCCACATCGCCATATTTTGGTTCCATCTCAGCTACAAACGCTTCTTTAGTTCCATCGGGTAGACTCCAAACTCTAACTTCTTCAAGTTTTTTATAAAGTGAGAGGAGAGCCATGAGCTGTGTTCTAGCTTGTGCACCGGCTCCAACAAGGCCCACAACTCTGGAGTCTTTTTTGGCGAGGTATTTTGCCGCTATGCCTCCTGCGGCGCCGGTTCTCATGCCAGTAGCCCAAGTTCCTCCCATTATCGCCATAGGCGCCCCATTTTTTGGGTCCACTAAGATGATTATCGCCATAACTGTGGGAAGACCGTATTTGGCGCGGTTTTCTGGGTGAACGTTGACAATCTTGACGGCGGAAATGTCAAGTTCTTCGAGGTATGATGGCATAGCCCTTAGGTCGCCTTTGTATTTTTTGTAAAATAGGTATACTTTCGCTGGCATCTGGGCGTGGCCTAGGCCTTTCGCCTTGAATGCTGATTCGACGGCTTCCATAACTTCGTCCATGGTTAAGAGTTGTTTGACGTCTTTTTCCGTTAATAATAGAGTTTTCATCAACACCGCCCTAACTAATAGGCGTCCCCTCTTTTGGATCCCTTGTGATCTTGTCGAATTCCTGCATTATTCGTTTTGTGACCGGGCCTAGCTTCCCGTTTCCTACCGTCCGTTTGTTTATTTCGCTTATTGGTGTGACTTCGACGGCTGTTCCTGTGAAAAAAACTTCATCGGCGTTGAATAATTCGTTGGGGGTAATGTTTTTTTCTATCACGATGTATCCTAGCTTTTCCGCCAGCCTCATAATTACAGTTCTTGTTATTCCGTCTAATGCTCCAGAAGAAATTGGGGGCGTAAAGATTTTGCCTTCCTTCACAATGAAAATGTTTTCTCCAACCCCTTCGCAAACAAAGCCCGCTCTATTCAAGCATATAGCTTCGTCGACGCCAGAGTTGTTGGCTTCAATCTTACCTAAGATGCTGTTTAGGTAGTTTAGCGATTTTATTTCATGAGTAGTTGCATCCACTGGATCTCTTTTTACCCATGTAATTGTTGTTGTTATCCCTTTTTCTTTGACTTCTGGGGAATGTAACTGTAACATTGGTTCAGTGATTATAAAGATGGTTGGTTTGGGGCATTTTCTTGGGTCGAGTCCTAGGTCGCCGATTCCCCTTGTGACAACTAATCGAATGTAAGCGTCTTTGAGATTGTTTTTCTTAAGGGTTTCTAAGACAGCCTTTGTCATTTCACTTTTTGTCATGGGTATCTTTAACATGATGGTGTGCGCGGATCTGTAGAGTCTATCTATATGTTC
This sequence comes from Candidatus Bathyarchaeota archaeon, assembly GCA_014859755.1. Taxonomy (GTDB): domain Archaea; phylum Thermoproteota; class Bathyarchaeia; order Bathyarchaeales; family Bathyarchaeaceae; genus Kmv02. The sequence goes on along the minus strand of JACUTO010000060.1, from coordinate 7,080 downwards.
CTTTAGCTTGAACACTATTCCGTTGTAGGCGCGTATTCCTTCAAACACTCCGTCTCCGTAAAGCAGTCCGTGATCATAAACAGAAATATTTGCCTCAGATTTGGGGTAGAATTGGCCATCTACGTAGACTAGAAGTTCTTTTTCCATATCAAGTTCTCCATGAGGGGAAAACCTCGTTCATTAACTAGGAACGCTCTATTTTTAAGTTTTAACACGTCTTCAACGTCGATAACATATCAATTCGTGTATTTTCTTAGAATATTCACCAAGAGTCAAAGCAGTCTCAGGCTTTACCTCTGTACTCCATTGCCTTAAGTACACGTTCCCTTGCAATCTTCTCGGCAGCATCTCTGGGCAGCATCTTCTGATCCTTCACCATGTCAAGGACGAGTTTTGTGTTCCTAATTATCTTATCCTCAATGACCTTAAAGACTTCTTTTTCAGTGCCGCCTCTATATTCTACAGCACCCGTTATGAGTCCACCAGCGTTTGCTATAAAGTCAGGAACTACAAGGATTCCTCGATCATGAAGAATTCTCTCCGCTTCCATAGTAGCTGGGATGTTGGCGGCTTCAACGACAAGCGTTGCTCTAATGTCTCGGACATTTTTGTTTGAAATTACATCCGGTCTGGCTCCTGGAATTAGGATATCTACAGGCAGTCGAAACAACTCCTCATTTTCGATTATTCGTCCGCCTTCACAGTTTTTCACAGCGCCCGTAGTTTCTTTGACCTTCAACAACTTTTCATAATCTAAACCATCTGATTGGTATATGGCGCCTTTGGAGTCTGAAACTGCTACCACATTCGCACCTTTCTCTGTCAAGAATTTGACAACGGCTTTCCCAACTGCTCCGAAGCCTTCTACCGCAACGCTGGCTTTAGACAAGTCCAGCAGAGCATATTCACAGGCTACTTCGGTGCTAGCGACTACGCCGTATCCTGTGCTTCCTATTTCATCCAAAGGAATTCCACCGAGCACACGTGGTAACCCTACGGCTCTGCCAATCTCGTCATAGACGATGGCCATACAACATTCATCGGTGCCCATATCTGGACCTGGAATATACTCTGCTATCGGTCCTATCGCTTTCGCATATGCCCGAACCAGCTCAAACTTATTTTCGCTTTTTGGATCAGCAATAATGCCGCCTTTTCCACCTCCGTGACGGACATCAGCTGCTGCACTCTTGAAAGTCATCGCTCTGGCTAACCTGAAGACTTCTTCGGTTGACACGTCTGGAGCCATCCTTATTCCGCCTAATCCTGGTCCACGGGCAGTATTGTCAACTACAAGGATTCCCTTCATTTTCGTCTTTGGATCGTGGACATACAATACCTTCTCGGGGCCTATTTCATCTGAAAATTGGAAGACCCCTTCTCGAGTCCACATTAAACATACCTTCCCAGAAGCATAGGCTACTCACCAACCTCGATAAATCTTTTGCAAATCTCCTTTTAGGCGTTAGCTAGAGTTGAGCGAACTCTTGTGCTGTGAATATGAATCCCACGCAAGAGGACGCAATCAATATGATGCCCCCTATCATTAGAAGGAAAAGACTTGCGCTCCAGAAAGCTACAGTGCCAAAGAACCATTGGGGTAAGCCATGTAAGATCTGCCCCTCATAAGGCGCCTTCCATAAGAGATCCAGAAAACTAAACGCAAGAACCTGTGATCCGATAAACACGCCAATCCCATAGATCAACGCAACTATGGAGAGAAAGGCATGTGCCACTGGTTCTTCCCTACGTTCCGCAAGAATTGAATAAACGAACGCTGTCACAGGACCCAATATTACCACTATTGCTTCCATAGCGGCCATGGACATGAATGGACCTGGAAACGGAACACCCCACTCGAAGACGGGGTCAAGGATCTGATGATTAAATATGGCGACGGCCAAAAGTATTCCTCCAGTAATTCCGAGGACAGAGCCGATGAGCTTGAAGGAATTTGAGCGTCCCATATACATGGCAGCGGCTCCCATGACGAGCACAGGACTTATTATCAAAAGCATTACGCTAAGATCTAGCTGAGAAACAATCAACAGAGAACCCAAGCCGAGGCACAAGAGATAAAATGATGCCAACAGGCTACCTAGAAACACCACTCCTTGGTGAGCTCCCCCTCTATAAAACTGAAGTCCCCCAATTATGAAGAAGCAACCTAGTATCATCAACAGAACCGAGGCCATGAGAAAGAGCGTTATGCCAGCGAGTTTACCGATGTGTTGCGCCGAATCGATGGGAATCTGTAAAAACTGATGACCCAACAAAACTACAATTGGTATGTCAACTACAACATAGCCAACGCCCAGAAGAGTTGCAGCTGCAAGAACCAACTTGTGAAGGACTCCTTCAACTCCCCCCATTCTGGGCACCTTCAAGGAAAGACTCTGCATCTGTATAACGTATCTACGGTTATGTGCAGTAATCTGTTTATTAAATCTTACGACATAATCATATGTATTCCTAAACCATCGTCTTAGATGAACAAAACTGTGCTCGCATTCAACATCGTAATGATTGTTTCTAAACCTTGACGGGTTAGCGGGCGGGGCGACTTCAAAATTTTCAGTGTTTCAGAATGAGAACTGAGGTCTTTTGGATACCAATTTTGGAAGCGTTAGGGGTTTGAATGGTTTGTCCCTAGTTTCTTCTTCTATTTCGTTTATTAATTCTTGAAGTCGCATTTTCCTAATCTTTCTAAGTTTTCTATCTCTAACCGGGAGAACGCCTGAGCTTATTTCTTTCTCTCCAATCACAAGCACGTAGTTAATCCATTCCCTTTCTGCGTCTCTAACCTTTTTCTGCATCGTTATGGGCCTGTCGTCTAGATCAACTCTTATGTTGTGGCCTCCGATTTCGTCCATTAACTTTTCAGCGTCCTTGAAAAATCTCTCAGATACCGGTACTATTCTTATTTGAGTGGGCGAAAGCCAGAGGGGCAGTATGGAAACATTTCCTTTCTGCTGTTCCCTATAAGCCTTTTCCAGCATCGCGTATACCCCTCTTTCGATGGCACCGCTTGGGCAACAATGCAAAATCAAGGGATAACGCTTCTCTCCCTTTTCATCGACGTAGGTTATGCCGTATCTTTCAGCGTTTTCAATGTCAATTTGGTCTGTTGAGAGGGCAGAAGCCTTATCTAGATTGTCCACGAAGTTGAATTCCCATTTCAATATAAAATAGAAGAATCTGCCTTCCCACATTTCGACTAACACAGGTCTGTTGATTAATTTTACCAGCGAAAGGATGAAATCCTTGTTTTCTTCGTAAAAGTCTCTGGTAAATCGTATCGCCAGCTCATAGTCTTCTTCTTTGTTTAGCTCCAAACCTTTCTCTAAAACTTCCATGGAAAGCTTGAATCTGACGAGGAACTCCTGCTTCGCCTGATCTAAATCTGCGCACAGGGCGTGGCAGTCTGGCATGGTGAAGGCTCTAAGTCTTCTTAATCCAGCTAATTCGCCGCTTTTCTCCCTTCTAAAGCTGTATCTGGTTAACTCGTAGATTCTCAAGGGAAGCTGCCGGTAAGAAAATTGGGCGTCGTGAACCATGAGGAATTGACCGAAGCAGGCGCTGAACCTCAAAAAGAAATCTCGTTTGTCTGATTTCAGGATGTATTGTCTCGCCGGAAATCTCTCAAGGTAGTTTGCCATGCTTGGATGTTGGAGATCATACATAACCGGAGTTTCCACTTCCATACCACCATACTCTATGACCTTTTGCGTTACAAATTGTTCCAGCAACGATTTGATCAAGCTTCCCTTGGGATACCATCTGAAATTGCCAGAGTCGCTGCCTGGCTCGTAATCAGCAATCTCCAATCTTTTCATCAGCTTTACGTGAGGCGGCATCTGCTGGACTGCCCTCACCTTTTCTATCTCGTATTTTGCAAGTTTTTCCAGATTTTCATGCCTGGCAAAGTCAAATTCTTCCACCGGAACTAGTTTTCCGTCGGTCTGCAAGATGAACCAGAAAGACTTTATCTTCTCTTCCGCCTTCAAAGCTTCCGGAACAATTTCTTCTTCCACAACTTCGCCCGGCAAGACCACTCTAAGCTGCTCGGCTAAGGGATGGCCTTTTATGGAAATAGAAAATTTCTTGCACCAACCGAAGGGAGTTCTGTAGGTTTCGATTCCCATTTCCTTAGCTCTTCTTTCCATGGCCTTAATGATCTTCAAGGCGTCGGCGGGTTTCGCCAAGGTGTTGCTTAAGTGGGCGTAGGGGTAGATCAGAATCCTGTTAACTTTCAATTTGTCGAGGGAACCTTTGGTTTCTTCTATTGCTCTTCTGGCGACATCCTCGTCGTCTCCTTCTTCGATGCAAGTGAATAGGACAGCGAGTTCTTCGAGTCTTTGTTTCTCTTTCTCGTATTCCTCAGCGATGGCGACTTCTTTTTCTATCACCTCGTATTCTATGAAGTTTGAGTGCAATTGAAGTATTCTCAATTTCACAATCCCTCTCGTTGGTTGTTTTCTGCGTGACTCTGCTGATAGAAAAGAGAAAAACGTAAATTAGCCTTGTGTTGGAACGTCAGCTTTTGTACCTCCATTTCTCCAGCATTTTATCCTTCTTAGTCTCCTTTTTGTATTCCTTATAGTGATCCTTGCAAAGGTAAGATCGTCTTGTCCCCTCAACTTTTAGTCCCGCGGCGTTTACCTTCTCTCTGGAGAGGGAGCGAACTGCCTCTTTGTCGCATCCGACGACGCTGCATTTTACGCCCTTAGCGATTCGACCCAAGGTATTTCACCGATTCTTCGTGTTAAATGTTAATTATCGCATATTAGGCTAGTGCTCTATATTATTTCTTTTGAATAGTCACATTTTTCCATAGATCTTGCTTGCTCTCGCATAGATTTCTTCCTTCTCTCCGAACACTTCGGGTCCCACTCCTTCAACAACGAAGGAGGATGAAGCAGATCCGGTACATGCGCACGATACTGGATCTTTTCCCTTGACATACTCAGCTAGGAATGCTCCAATGAACGCGTCTCCAGCTCCGGTGGGATCTCGGACAATTTTTGGCTTACAAGCCGGAATGTCATAAAGTTTTCCTTCAAAAAGTAGTTTGGAGCCTTTCATTCCCCTCGTTACGATGACTGTTTTTGCTCCATAATCGTGGATTTTTTCCATAGCCAACTGTAAATCAGCTAAGCCCGTTACCATCCTGATCTCGCTTGAGGATGATTTGTAGAGATCGATTTGCTCCAGAATCTGTTGGTCGTGCCATCTTTTCAAGTGCCCGTTTCCATCGATATCAAATTCTCGCACAAAGCCTTGCGGATCCAGAGACAACACCTTTGTTAATGTTCGCATTTTGTCAACAAGTTTTCGGGATATTTCGTTTGCGACGGGCGCTATATGAACGACCTTAGCTCGCAAAGAGTTTGGTATATCTTCTGGCAGAATGGGGGGTGCTCGGCTTTTCAGTTGAAGCTGTCTCTTCCAGTCGGCATATTTCAAAATGAACCTTGTGGTTGAAGCGCCTTTGATCCTCTTTAGTCCAGACGAATCTACACCGTTGGTGTTCAGCCAGGCGATATGCCTACTGGAAAAATCTTCTCCAACTTTGGAAATCACCGAAACCTTTGCGTCCAGTTTTTTTGCTGCTACCGAAACGTAGGTTGGGGGGCCGCCTAGTGTAGGTTTAGGTGTGGTTATTTTTGGCGAACTTATCAAGTCAATTGCGAAGTGGCCGACCGTAACTAAATCGAACATCTTTCTTTACTATTGGAGAACGATAGGTATATGTTGATTCTGGTGTAAAGTTATAAACTCGTTTAGCAATCATAGAGTTGAGGAAAAGTTATGCCGGTGAAGCGTAAGTCTAGGGGTCGAGCTAAGGGCGGCAAAGGTAGAGGCGCTATGGTTCAGTGTAGCAGTTGCGGTCAGCTTGTGCCCCGCGACAAAGCCAAGCGAGTGTCTCGCCGAATCTCCATGGTGGACTCAGCTCTATACAAAGAGCTTCGTCAGAAAGGCACGTATGTATCTAGCCGCACCGAGACAAGATATTACTGCGTCTCATGCGCGGTGCATCGTGGCGTGGTAAAAGTGCGTTCGAAAAATGAACGGAAGCAGCGTCCTCGGAGAAGACAGAGACGTTAGCCAACATTTATTCTTCTTTCCGTTGAGAAGCCTCATGAAAATAAATTACCCGCTGAAGCACAGTTAGGTTTGTGAGAATGGCTAAAATAACGATGCCCCAACTTAACGCTTCCCGCCAAGCAATGGTGAGAAAGCTTGCTATGGCCAGTATGACCAAGCGTTCTGCTCGCTCAGCTATGCCCACTGTCTCCATTTTCACTCCAGCCGCTTCTGCCCTCGCCCGAGCGTAACTCACCAGCAACGAGCCTATTAGCGCGGCAAGCCCCCAAAATGGGTCGCAAAGTCTGCTGAGAATGATTCCACAAAAGATGATGGCGTCGGCGTATCGGTCAAGGAGAGAATCGAGGAAACCGCCGAAGGTTGTGGCTTCTCCGTAGAGTCTTGCGAGGGCGCCGTCTAGGGCGTCGCAGAAGCCAGAAGCCAGAAGGAGGAGGGGTGCCAGTGTAGGGAGGAGTGTGTGAAAGTGCCATTTCCAGTAGGCGAGGGCTGAAAGGGTTGCGAAGGCTATTCCTATGGCGCTTATTTGGTTTGGAGTTAAGCCTATGCTGTGAGCCAGTTTCGCTTCAGCGGTCATCCAGAACTGAACTCTTTGCTTGAGTTTTGTCAGCAACTTTCATCATCTCTCTGTATCTAGACTCCCCTATTTTTCTTTAAATACTACCAACATTCCTAAGCGCATTTGCGGTTATGACCCTATGAATTTCTGTCATCTTAGGTTTATGGTCGCAATGCTTATTTAAAAACAGCCTCCGTAAAGGTTAGACGAGAGGATTCTTCATGATAAACGTAATTCCGTTGAGAATAGACGACAAAGTAGCTGTGGGCTTGAGGGTGGATTTGCCGGATTCTCCGCCCCTTCTCTTGATAGTTGGACGAACAGGATTCGTTATGTGCGGTTTTCTTAACATGGACGCTGCTGAAAAAGTGAACGTGACCGCTGCTATGGTGAGTGGTGTGAAAACTTTTGACGAC
>JACUTO010000059.1 GCA_014859755.1 Candidatus Bathyarchaeota archaeon | reverse complement strand
GGATGAGTGGGACTGCGTTAAAAAGGTTAAACGTTTACTCAACTTTTGAAAAAGTTGGCTACAAGGGACAGAGTTAAATCAAAACCTATTTTTCTACTTTTCCTTTTAGCTCCCTCTTAGTTATTATCTATTTATAAGAGAGAATCTAGAATATACCAGCTCAGTTTAGAATTCGTCACGGAATCTATGGTTCTAATTCAGCGGGAGCATTCAGCTCTCTTAGAGGGTTTGGACCAAGTTTTTTAAGTTCCTCGGTAAAATTGTTTATCATTTCAGCAAACCTTTTCCCCTCTGCTGCCGATACAACATCGAATTTGACTCTCCGCGAATCTATTCCGAATTCAGATATCAGTTTCTTGAGTAAATGTATCCTTCTTTCAGCCTTAAAATTTCCTGACATGTAGTGGCAATCTCCAGGATGGCAGGCAAGTATGGCAACTCCATCTACGCCTTGCTTTAAGGCTTCCAGAACGAAAACAGGATTAACCCTACCTGAGCACATAACACGAATTACCCTTACCGTCGGTGCATATTGCATTCTGCTCGTGCCCGCTAAATCTGCTCCTGCATAAGCACACCAATTGCAACAGAAGGCTAGAATGTATGGTCTAAATTCTTCTCCCATCTAATCACCCCTAGGCATTGCCTCTCTAATCTGGCTCAGTATCTGCGTATCTGTAAAATTATTCGTTGTAATAGCTCCCGTAGGACATGCTGCAGCGCATGAACCACACCCTTTACATGACACTTCTTCCACTTTCGCTGTTTCTTCCTCTATGCTTATGGCGTCATATGGACAAACGACCTCACATATCCCACAACCACTACAAAGATCATCATTAACAACAGCAAAGTAAGGTTCTATTGTAAAGACTCCTTGACTCATAAGTGTAGAAGCACTGGAAGCTGCTGCTTTCGCTTGTGCTACAACATCGGGGATGTCCTTTGGTCCTTGGGATGCTCCACAAATGAACACCCCGTCGACGACTGTGTCAACTGGTCTAAGCTTCGGATGGGCCTCTAGGAAGAAATTGTCTGGGCTTTTTGAGAGTTTTAGCTGTTTTTGAAGATTGTCAGCTCCCTCACTTGGGACCATACCCACAGATAAGACCACCACATCAACTTCGACTTCGATCGTCCGCCCCAAAAGCGTATCTTCAGCCTTTATCGTCAGATTTTGGGTCTTAGGATCTTCTATTACTTCAGCCGCTCTTCCACGAATAAATCGAATTCCATATTCTCTTCCTGCTATCTCATAAAATTCTTCATATCCCTTACCGAAGGCCCGTATATCAGTATAAAGAATGTAAACCTCCGCGTTAGGCATCTTCTCTTTAATTTGTCTTGCTTGCTTTATCGCATACATACAACATATTCTTGAACAGTAGGGATTCTTCGTCACATCTCTTGATCCCACGCATTGAATATAAGCTATACTCTGTGGCTTTTTACGATCCGAAGGTCTTATAATGTCTCCGTAGGTTGGACCGCCTGCACTGAGAATCCTCTCCATTTCAAGAGCTGTGAGAACATTAGGGTAGACACCATACCCGTATTCTTCGGTCTGGACGGCGTCATAAATGTCATATCCGCTGGCAACAATTATGGTTCCCACTTCAATCTCAATTTCTTCAGGTTTCTGGTCGAAGTCGATGGCGTCAAGTCCTTCCTCATGGCAAGCCTCAATGCACTTATCACATTCAAAACAGGAATCCATGTCAATCGTGTATACTTGAGGCACCGCCTGCGGAAATGGTACATAAATCGCCTTTCGTGGGCTTAATCCCTCGTCAAACTCGTTAGGTACCTCTATAGGACAAACTTCTACGCATTTTCCACAGCCATTACATTTATCCTCAATTACATATCTCGGCTTCTTAACAACCGTAACTTTGAAGTTTCCAACGTATCCTTCAACATTCTTTACCTCAGAGTACGTCAATAAGTGGATGTTTTCGCGTCTGGTTACATCGACCATTTTAGGTGTTAAGATACATGACGAACAATCCATGGTTGGAAAGGTTTTATCGAGTTGCGCCATTTTTCCACCGATTGTAGGAGATTTTTCAACCAGATATACTTCGAAGTTAGAGTCAGCGAGATCTAGAGCTGCTGAAATGCCAGCTATTCCCCCTCCTATGATTAAGACTTTCCTTTTCACTGGAACTTTTTTTGGTTCCAGTTCCCTTAGTTTTTCTGCTCGGGCTACAGCCATGCGGAGAAGGTCTTTAGCTATGTTGAGAGCTTCCCCTGGTGTTCGCATGTGAACCCATGTATCTTGTTCCCGAATGTTCACCATTTCAAAAAGATAAGGATTAAGCCCTGCCTCTTCGTTGACCTTTCTAAAAGTGGGCTCATGCATTCGTGGACTGCACGCAGCTACAATCACCCTATTTAGTTTAAGTTTTCCAATATCATCTTTAATCATCTCCTGTCCTGGTATGGAACAAAAATAGTCGTAGACCTTGGCCGTAACAACATTTGGAAGTTTTTCACAGTATTGGCGTAACTCTTCAACGTTTATAACGCCGGCAATATTTGTACCACAGTGGCAGATGTAGACTCCTATTCTAGGCTTCTCTTCGGGATTATTCATTCTACCACCTTTTTCTGGTCACAGTTGCGAATACGTTCGCCTCAATCACTGGAACCTTCTCCTCTTTCTCGATTATCATTTGAAGAGCGTCCAAGGGACATAAAGAGACACATTCACCGCAGAGAATGCATTTCTCTGTATCGAAGTCGATGGATGGGCGTGTTAAAGCTTTTATTCCTTTAAATTCAGCTGGGAAATGTTCAATAGCTTCTTTTGGGCATTGGTCCGCGCAGATGCCACATCCGATGCATTTATCTCGATTTAACTCCAGCCCATACCATCTAACCAACAGTTTTCTCTCTAAGGTTAAACGGTTATCTTCTTCTCGTTTAGTGATTTGCCCACGTCTTATCACTTGATATGCCATTCATCTCACCTAAATTTCTGTCTTTACAGCTACTGGAGTTGACCTAGTAAGGTAATGCTCATCAATTGGGTAATTTTCTAAACGAACCGAATACCAATCTTCAAATTTTTCCCTAAAGTTTGATTCTCTCTCGAAGATGTCTTTTGACGCATCGATTTTAACCCAATATGTTCTTCCTAGATGCGATTCTACAACTTCACCGTTTTTAACAACAATTATGCCGTCCTTTATTGTATACGCTGCTCTGCGGAAAGCTTTTCTTACCTTTTTGTAATCTTTTGAAACACTCATTTTTGATGGATCTATTTGATAGATGGCGATATCCGCATCAGCACCAACTCCTAAATGCCCCTTATTTTTTAACCCCAACACCTTCGCTGTGCTAGCCCTTGTAACTATAGCCAACTCGTAAAGACTATATTCTCTATCAAGGTCCTCAAGGGCACATCGACGTCTTGCCCGTCCATTAACACGTCTCAGTGTTGCCGATCTTGCCTTTCGACTCAAAAGCCAAGTCATTATTCTTGGATATTCAGTGAATGGTCCGCCGTTCGGATGATCCGTTGTTAGACAAGTCTTCCAAGGGTCTTTCAGCTGAAGCGCAAACTCGAGACCAATAGCCCATTGAACTGCGTTTACGTAACTTTTTCGTTTATATCTATAGGGGACAATCCCTGATCCCGTTTCCATTTCCACATCATGATTAACCCATTTATTCCCTGATATTCCATGAAGGACATACTGCCACGGTCCATCTGCAGTCATCGTTGTGGTGTCTGTGAAGATTACTTGGCCCATATCTGTGGTGATATGATCGTGTTTGTTCACATAATCAGCTAACTCTGCAGCTTTTGAAGAAAGGCTTGTCCAGTCTCTGCCACCGAACGCGTTGAATTGAATATGAACTAAATGCATTGCAGGTTTGCCGTTCGACGCCAAATCTTCTACACATTTCAGTGTTTCAAGTGTTACCTCGTAGTTTCCAGGCACTCCAAGGGCATTAGCATGCAGATGAATTGGGGATGGTAAGTTGAGTAGATTATTTACCTCACATAGCCCACGAATAACTTCTCTAGGGGTTATGTCAAAAGTGGAAATCTGGTCATCGATGTTTTCAACATTTTTGCCCCATGCCCAAGTTTCATTTCCTCCCGGATTAACAAGCTTAATAACGTAGCCTTTGAGTGAGTTTAACATCCAAGCAACATAAGCCGCGCACTTTTCAATTTCACCATTCTTTAAATATTCCATAACAAACCAGTTACTTCCGAACAGCGGGAAACATGCTTTATCTACGATCGGCGTGTCTGCAAGTTCCTCGTGAGTATGCCTCGTTTCCAAAGGCGGTGTTGCGGGCTCCATCACGGTTGTGTAGCCCATTCTGGCGTATCGATAGCCTGTAGTGAACGTTGATGGTACCGAGTGGCCCACCCCAGATCTGGTTACGGCCGTCTTCACTTCCACATCTTTCATGTGGTCCTCAGGTCGGAGCAATCTGGCCTTATTCACTTTTGGACCACATATATGTGCGTGTATATCAACTGCACCAGGCATGGCGATCATACCTGACGCATCAATTACCATTGCTTTCTTCGGATTAACAGATTCAACTATCTTGCCATCTCTCATCGCGATGTTCATTTTTTCTCCGTCAATCCCATTGGCGGGGTCGTAAACGTACGCGTTTTTGACGAGTAACTCCATTATCTTGTCTCCTTCAACTTTTTTACGTGCTCAAGTATTCTTCGAAGTATCTCTTCATCTGGCAGACAGTTTGGTGGCGGATCAGCAACCCTTTTCAGCGGCAACGGCACGTCATCCATTCGATAAGCCGTTCCTCCACATTCGACGCCAACGATTGCCGACGGGATAACTACGTCTGCTATCTTAGTGGTAGCGGTTTCGTGGGGGTCTATAACTATCAGAGGGTTACTCTTAAGGGTTTCAACTGCTTCTTTTGGAAAGTTGTTGGCGGGGTCCGAGGATACGATAAGAGCCGCGTCACTTTCTCCTCTAGATAATATTTCGATTACAGACGTTACTCCTGGGTTATACCTTGGATACCCGTAACTGAAGTCAACGGCGAATGGGTAGCCAGTTTGCCATAGAGAAACAGTGTCCGCTCCTGCAACATTGAAATGTCCTCTCATCGGCATCATAACGAACTTTGTCCGCGCGTTTAAGTCTCTGACAAGGGAAATAGCTGCATCGATGTTATGATTTTTTCCTCTGCTCATAGTTAATCCTAAACCATAGAAAAGTACTCCAAACTCACAATTTATCATGATGTCTGCTACTTCTTCGATGTCTTCGGCGGAGATGCCGGCGACAACGTCTTGTTCAATTTCATTTTCATTAATAGCCATTCGTAACGCTGAGAGGAGCTCGTAATCCTTGTTCGGTTCAACTTGAAGGAAATAATCAGCTACCCTCGCAGTATACGTCTTCCTTACGTCAACCACAATCAAAACACGGTCATCACGGGTTTTACGAAATCTTCCCTTTGCTCCTATAGTATATCTGGACATGTGCCTGAGGTGTGACTGTAATGGATTGCAGCCCCAATACACAATAAGGTCTGCCCGATTTTTTATTTGACCTAGCGTACAGCTTGGATGACCCACCTCATGAAAAGCTTCAATTGTTGGTCCATGGCATACCGTTGAGGTGTTATCTATCACGCCGCCCAATTCTTCTGCTAGTTCAATTCCAACACGTTGAGCTTCACAGTTAGTTGAACTCCAACCGTACGAAATTGGATATGTGGCATTGACTAGTAATTCAGCTGCCTTCTGGATAGCTTCCTCTAAGCTAGTTTCAACTAACTCTCCATTTTTCCGTACTAACGGGGAATAAATGCGCTCTCGCCAGTAGTTTAGGTATTTTGCCAAACTAAAAATGCAGGCATTCTTAACATTCACAATTTTGTTTTCTTTAATGATGACATCTAGGTCATCACATAAGCATCCGCAAAATGGGCAAACCACACTTGTAACGGTCTCCGACTTTTTCTCCTCCCTGTTAGTCATTTCTTTATCAATTCACTGAGTTCTACTACTTTCTCGCCGGGAATGGCCTCCACACTCGCTGATATGCCTTTAAATGACGGCATACCGGTTCCATGGGTTTCTGGATCAACTATTGTGTTAATCCATGGACCATAGGGTATAAAGACCATGCCTGACGGGGTCTCTTGCAGCGATTCTACAATTCTTGCAATAACAGCACCAAAATCTGTCGAAATTCGGACGATGTCTCCAGGCTTTACCCCTAGTTCTTTCATATCTTTTAAGTTCATTTCACACGTAGTAACGCTGTTGTAATATCTTTTCGAGTATTTACCAAGCTCTATACCCAATCCTTGACCCAAGCTTCGTCCGGTTATAAGAACTGTTTTCATTCTCTGTTTTTCCCCATTAAGAGAGATTTCATAGCGCATCTCCCCTTCTTAAAGGTAACGCGCAGCTTTACTCAATGAACTTTTCGTAGAATTTTAGATGTGGATTTTTTCCTATAGATATGAAAAGCTTCCCGTTTCCTTTTTCATTCAGATCCCCTGTAAACCGATAGAAAGGCTGTTCGATTTTCGTCTCACCCACTTTCACTTTCTCCCGTTTTCCATCAAAAGTGAAGCTCGGTAAAATCGAGGGGATGTGTCCAAGCAAGGCTATTTTTCCCCCAGTCATTTGTGCTCCAAGTCTTCCTCCGCAATCTCCACTTATAAGAACGGACCCTCCTTGCATATGAACGCCCGCAAATTGTCCAGCATTTTTTTCTATGTGTATTAGTCCATCTCGCATCCAAGCTCCAATTTCGTATCCAGCACTACCATGGACTATAATGGACCCCCCACTCATTCCATGAGGGCTTCCTCTATAAGATGCTCCAATCTGGTTTCCAGCGTCTCCATGAACTTCTATTAAACCCCCCTTCATGCAAGCTCCGGTCCATGAACCTGCGTTTCCATGAACTATTATGGAGCCACCTACCATTTCCTCACCAGTGTATAAGCCAGCATCTCCTTCAAACCTAATCAACCCATCCGTCATTCCTTTTCCGATTCCTTGAAAGCTCTGTACACCTCCGTTGATAACAATAGTTTGATTTTCAGGGGTTTCGCTGACTTCTCCACTAACTTTAAAAAACTCTTTAAGTTTATTTTTCTTGTTACCCACCGATAGCTCAAACTCTTCAATTTCATCAATTCTCTTTCCGGTGAAGATGTCTGGAGTTATTTGGCTACCATCTACTGGATTTCTCACTCTAAATTTGGCTGTTAACAGAATTTCTTTCATTTTTTATCACTCGTGCTATGAAGTAACATCTCCTACGAATGTAAGAAATGGATATACTCGTTCATTTCCCTTATATTTATTATGTTCAAAAGGTGTCAGAGGACGTTAGAGCTGAAGTGTACATTTGCCACCGAGGAAGAAGCATGAGCGATACGGTAGATATGGCAAAGTGAAGAAGGCTGTTGCCAAATCTAAGGCATGTAACAGCTCCTCATTCCAACCAGATCACCACCTCCACTTCCATTCCATCCTCGAGTTTAAGTGCTTCCCGTAGATGGATTGGAGCCAGTATTTCCAAGAGGTTAGACGGATAGTCAGGGACATCAGGTATCACTATTGCTCCACGCACCTTTTCCATCACCTCAGCCTTAAAGCATCGTCCCTCGTGGAAATCTTCTGGAGACTTGATCTTGATGCCCTTCGTTGCATCCCTCAGCTCCTTAACATCTGTTCCCGGTGACAGCTGCAGGTTCAAAGTTCCCGGGTAGGGGTTAAACCCAAGCTTCTCCTTAAACTGCTTCTTGGCCCACGGAAGGTTGACAAAGAGGCTTCCTGTTCCTCCCCCGCTGAAAACCCTCCCTTTCAGAGTTATTTTTTTCACCCGAGCCACTTTTCCTCCCTTACAAAAGGTATATCTAATAATACTTGTGTGAACATTCCACGTTTTGTATTAGTTTGATGGTTTGCATTAATAAATTCCTGGGGGGTTTGAACTATTTCGTTTTTAGCGTTGACTCCATCTTTCAGTACTCGTGCCGAAACTCACGGCTCTCGATACAAAGTAGCCAAGAGGGATAGTGTAGAGGACAACAGTGGCATTAAATAATGCTATGACCGGAAGCATTGCCGTTAATGCTTCTACGGGCATGCTGAACCCAACGGGATAAGGATACCGAAGGAAGACCCAATTCACAATCGACATAACCCCTACTCTAGCAATGCTTCCAAGCACTGTGGAGAAGGCGGGCAGTATAGCCTCCTGTCGCCTACTAAAATATTCAGCGACGAACCTGTGTATGATATAAATGCCGAGTAGCATACTCAAGACCGCTGCAAGATTGTAAAGCGGGCCTATGGGAAGGTCTCCTGGATATACAACCAGCAGTATCATTGTGTTTATAATTGATGTTGCGACTCCCACCAGAGGGCCATAGAGTAGAAATGCAGCAACTATTGGTATCTCCCATATCTGGTATTTGAGGAACGGGGCATATGGCGCTGGAAACTTAGCAGGCGACAGGACAAGAGCAACTGAGAGTGCAGTGAATATGGCAATAGCAGCGACTTTTTTGGATTCCATCCATATTCACCATCTAAAGTTTATAGCGTTTCACGTAGTTAGCTAATTATTTAAGAGTAACTACTCAAAAATGTGTTGACTAGCTCTCCGATGGATGTGAAAATAAATAAACAAATTAATTGTAGAATTGAAGGAAGGGATCATATGTCGCTAAACCTCCTCAACGTAATCAGAAGTAGAC
>JACUTO010000058.1 GCA_014859755.1 Candidatus Bathyarchaeota archaeon | reverse complement strand
CGGAATAGAAATACCCCACACCCAAATTGCGAAGGAAGTAGGTGTTGAACGCAGAGCCGTCGACAGCACCGTTCAAACAATTCTTTCAAAACCTGAACTGAAAAGAATCTACACAAATCTTAGGCAGGTGTGCTCGCTGCAAGAAGTCGCTCGCGAGTTTAATCTGGGCGTAATCGTTTTTGTTCCCGAAAACGCCAGCCAAACGGGCATCATAGCCAACGTTACGAAAAAAGTGTCAGAGAAAGGACTCAGCATAAGGCAGGCTCTAGCAGAAGATCCCAGCATAAGTGCACAGCCCAAACTAACCCTAATCATCGAGGGAGAAATTCCTCCAGAACTAATTAGCGAGATAAGGAAACTGCCGGGAACCCGAAGCATCACAGTATATTAAACAGGTTCAGTTAGGAAGAACGTCACACAGCGTGCCGGGACAACGATAAAACTATGTGGGTCTAATGCATGTTTATGGAAAACCTTCTTTCGGAATCTCAAAAGCTTCAAGATCAGAGGAATCTTTGAAGAACTAGCGCATCGTAATCAAGCAAAGACACGAAGTTTGCAAAGGCGTGTTTAAGCTAGATTTTGTTGAAAGCTTGTTCTAAATCTGCAATGATGTCTTCTGGGTCTTCTATCCCCAAAGCCAACCGCACCAGTTGATCCGTTATCCCCGCCTTCTTCCTATCCTCTGCACTAATGAAATAGTGGGAGCAGGTGACAGGCTGCGTGGCTAGGGTTTCAGTTCCTCCTAGGCTGGCAGCTAAAAAACACAGCCTAAGGTTATCCACAAACTTCATGGTTGTTTCGAAGTCCCCGTCGATTTCGAAGCTGACAACTCCACCGAAACCCTTCATCTGCCGCTTGGCAATCGAATACTGAGGATGAATTGGTAGCCCCGGATAGTACACTCTCTTCACTTTAGAATGCTTCTCAAGATATCTCGCCACCCGCATACCGTTGAAGTTGTGCCTTTCCATTCGCAAACCAAGCGTCTTCAACCCCCGCAACAACAACCACGCGGCAAGGGGGTCAAGTGTTCCGCCCAAATGTTTGCGCATTTCTTTCAGTTTCTGAACGAAGCTTTCGCAGCCACCCACAACTCCCGCGGTTACGTCGTTGTGTCCTCCCAAATACTTTGTGGCGCTGTGAACAACAACGTCGACGCCGAACTGTATAGGCTTCAAATTGTAGGGGGAAGCGAAGGTGCTGTCAACCACAACAGTTATTCCCTTCTTTTTACCCAGCTTGGCAACCTTGGATACGTCTACAAGCTTCAAGGTAGGGTTGGTAGGCGTTTCAGCGTAGATAACCTTCGTATTCTCTCGAATTGCCGACTTCATTTCGTCAAAGTCCGTAGCTTCCACCAAGCTCACTTCTACACCAAGTTTCGGCAAAACATCCTTGAAAAATGCAAGAGTTCCACCGTACAAGTCTCTGGTAGAAACAACGTGGTCACCGGAAGAAACCAGAGTGAAAATGGTGGTGGCTATGGCTGCCATGCCCGACGAAAAAACCGCCACATCTTCGGCGCCTTCGAGTTCCGCCATCTTCCTTTCAACAGTCCTCACGGTTGGATTACCATATCTCGTGTATATGTAACCCTCCGCTTTCTCGCTCATGACATCAATCAGTTCTCTGGTGCTGGAAAAGGCGAAGACAGATGTTTCGTAGATCGGGGCGACAACAGCTCCAGTAGAGGGATCACGCTTCTCCCCGGCGTGAACGGCTTTAGTTGAAAAACCTTTACCTTTCGAAACCAATTCTATCATCTCTCTTAGACATAAGAAGGGATGAAACGAATTTTACCTTTATCCCCTAGTACTTGACCTACCTTTAATTGGTGATGGAGGCGTGGGGATCTTTCTTATAAGGTGATTTTATAAGTTCTTGTTTTTCTCTTGACTGAAAGTTTGCATAACTTGTGTGTAACATGTGCGCACGTAGTTCTATTCTTTCAAAGCTACCGCAACAATACCGCTCAAGACTAGGACGGCTCCTAAAACAAAAAGTGCCGTTGGTATTTCACCGAACAATGCAACCCCCAATAAGGTTGCACCTATTGGCTCAAGGAGAGCCAAAGTCGCCGTTTCAAAAGATTTGAGGTTCGAGAGGGATGAATAATAGAAAGTGTGACCTAAAGCAGTTGGCAGAATCCCAAAACCTATGAGGAAGAGAATCATGTTGGGTTGTTGGGGAAGAGTGATCGGTGTTCTCGTCAGAAGGCATAGGAATCCTATGATGAAGGCTGAGACCAAATATATGGGAATCACTTGGGACAACAGGGGCATCTTACTCCTTGTTTCTCGACCATAGCTTAGGTAGAAGGCTTCGGCGACTGCGGCTAGTAGGGCTTCGAGATCCCCTATTAGGTGGATTTTCAACGGGGAAGAGGCATCTGCGTAGGCAATTAGGCCTGCTCCCAGAAAGGACGTAGTCAGACCCATCGCTGCCAGTCGAGACGGCTTTAAATTAAAATGAAAGGTTGAGAGGAGCATGGAGAAGATCGGGGCTGTATTCACCAACACCGTAGCGTTTAGAATCGTGGTATTCTTCACGGCAGAGATGTAGAGGACCATGTGTAACCCTAAGAATATTCCAAGAATCGAGATTTGCCTAACATTCTCCTTTGCCATACGTAAGTTGAAGGATTCTCTTAGGACTAGGGTTACGCCAACTAAGACCGCGGAAGCTATTATTAGACGCCAAAAGGCTAGAGAAGAAACGCTGAGGACATCGAGAAGTCTTATGAAGATGGATGAGGTGCCAAATAGTATTCCAGCTATAAAACCCTCTGTTAGGGCGGTCCTTCTGCTTCTTTTGGGCGAGTGAAACACCATGTTTACCCTGACCGAAGCTTCTCAGATTATGGCATTCTAATACTTTGAAGTCAAATTTAACCTTGCTTCTCCCTTCATTCATTGAGGCTTTGTAATTGACCGTCCAGTTAGGCACCATAAAATTTGTAAAATCGACAGTAACCATTTTATTCATTCAGATCTGTTGAAAGAGTGTGAAAAGGTTTAGAAGAGTTATTTTGGTTACAGGCACTCCGGGTGTGGGGAAGACCACTGTTTCTCGTTCATTAGCCTCTAAGTTGGATGCTGTTTATATCAGCTTAGCGGAACTCGTTGAGCGAGAAAGACTGATCAGCGGTGTGGACAAAGCGAGAGGAACGTTGATCGCAGATACGGATAGGGTTTCAAAGCGAATGCAAGAGATCATAAAGAGTTCTGAATGTGACGTCATAGTTGATGGTCATTACGCCGTTGATGTCGTGGCAACCAAAGATGTTCACAGGGTTTTTGTTCTCAGGCGAGATCCAAGTGAGCTTAAAAATATCATGGAGAATCGCGGGTTTAAGGAAAGAAAACTTTGGGAAAATCTTGCCGCCGAAATTCTAGACGTCTGCCTCTGGGACGCTGTGTCGGCTTGCGGTTCTGATAAGGTTTGCGAGATTGATGTTAGTGGTAGAAGAATAGAAGAGGTTGTGGAAGACATTATTTTGATGTTGGAGGGGAGAAAGAAGTGTCGGGTGGGGATAGTTGATTGGTTAGGAAAATTGGAGGGGGAGGGGCGACTGCACGAGTTCTTGAGACCCTTCTAAGTTATCCCAACCTCCGCATGATTTGACGTTTCGAAAGCAAACTAATGCCTCGACGGTTGGCGTAAGCCTTCGCATGGCCACTAAATTTTTCAGAAATGATTATTGGTTTAGGAAATCCCACATCCTCTGCCGCTTTATCGATGTTTATGACCATGTTGACGCCGACTGTTCTCTTCCAATCTTTGATCCAAACTGAGTGGCGTTCTCTGCCTTTACGAATGACCAGATCAAACCTGCGCGGGAGTCCGGAAACTCCTTCTAAGATAGCATCCTTCTCTATTTGGTATCCGTTTTGCCTGAAATATTTGACTGCAAGATTAGTGAGGGAACTCCGACTCATTTATCTGCATCCTCTTACAGCCTTTAGGTCTTGGTTGGGAAAAGCTTTTCGCCTAGGCGGAGCGCGCGTCAAATGTATATGGTGGTTGTTTGCTATAAGTGCGGGCAACTTCTGCTAGCTAAGACTGGTCAGAAAACCAGACGATGTCCCTACTGTGAAGCTCGGCTAGTTTTGGACAAAACAAAAAAAGTGGCTCACGTTAAGACAGCCCAGGAAGCGTCAAGCGTCATCCGCGCCTTGAAAAGGAAGGAAAATGCTGGATATACCCGAAAAATTTGATTGCAATCTACAAAACAGATGCTTCGGCTAGATCTCTACGAGGAATCCTCAAGTTGCATAACGGGGATAATTAAAGGAAATATGGTTTCGTGAGACAGAAGACTTAATATCGTAAGCGACATTCCTTACCATAGAGGTTCATCCCATGGAAGACAAAGCTCTGGTTTCAGGATACGTCACTCTCTTCATAGGCGTGGCTCTACTGGCTTTCACCTTTGTGAGCGCATATCTATTCCTAAGCAATGACCCATCCATCGTGGGATCGCCAGACCTTGTAGCTGTCTTCGGCGATGCGTTAGCTCCCTTGATTTTAACATGCATTCGAATCATGTATCTCGGCGTCATGGGGTGGATAGGCTCTGTGCTAACCATAAGAGGAGTACAACTCGTCACGCAACTCAAACGCGGAGCAAAACCAGAAATCAAGCCGATAGCTCCGACAACCATGAAAACACCAATCCCGAAGACCACCGGAACCCGGAAGGCTAAAAAAACTGGCAAAATCAGGAAAGTCAAAGCTGCTAAGTAACCCTCAAAATTTTCCAGCAAAAGGAAAGAAGGGCAAATGAGGTATGCGGTAAGAGCCTTAGGCTGGGCTACAAAGATACTTTGGATTCTGATAATTGTATTTTCAGTTGCATCCGTGTACTCAGCTATGAATGTGAGAATGGGCTTTGGGCAACCCCAAGCCTTCCTTTCAAGCGGATTTATGGTTATATCAGTTCCGTTGTTCGTTAACAACACTGGCCTTTACGATCTGTCCGAACTAAACATGACAGTGGCAGTCATGGATTATAACGAGTCGTTACTCTCAACATCTACAACGTTTGTGCCCTCGATACCACGGGGTAGCAGCATCGAAACGGCGCACAACGTCTCCGTGAACCTAGACGACATCACATCCAAGCTATTAAATTATCTGTTTAACGATACCGTTTTCAATTTAGACATGTCCTTGAAGATAAATTTCGCTCATTCTATTCCCTTTGAAGTTTCAACGAATATGACAATGCCTTGGGGGGCGCCCCTCTACAACTTCTCCATTGGGCAGATTTCTTACAATTTCCTTAATCTTACCCATCAAGAAGCTATAATCCCTATAAGTTTTGAAAATCACTCGCCGTATTTTAGCGTAGACGGATTCATGCAAGTTGAAATTTACAACGATAATGACGAGCTTTTAGGCTTCAGTGTATCAGATCTGAACGTGCCGTCGCATTCCAGCTATGATAGTCAAGTGGAAATAGTTGTTGATGTTTCAAAGATCACGGGAAGCGGTGAAGTGCGTTTCTATTTTGAAACTTCTGCTTTCAGTTTCGGTCCTGTGGTGATGTCATATGGTTGAGAAAGGACAGACCAAAACCTTTGCGAGGAAGTTTGTGCCAAGAATCATGAAAGCGGCTTTGTTAGTGGTTATAACTTATCTACCCTTTTATTTTCTATCTGTTTTCATAGAACCTTTCCAGTCTTTCTTTCCGTGGTATGCGCCCACCACCAACCTGTTCGCGGCTGTGTTCATGATCTTCCTCGTCGTAGGCGTGTTCACCTCCGGAACCATCTATCAATACGTGTTCGGCGTTGCCAGAGCCTTGGTCACGATGATCTTCTTCATCTACGTCTTGAACGGCGGCATCGTAGCCCTAGCCGTTCCCGTTGAAGGGGTAAGCGTGAACATTATGGTCGATCTCAGAGTGATTTTAGCCATGCTTGTCTTAGTCTGCCTCTTAGGAATCGGCAAGAATGTGGTTCAGGCTATAGACTTTGTTTCGGCTAAAGTTGAAATGAAAGAGTTATGATGCGTTTAACTTTCAGCTCTCTACTTGTTACATGTGAATAAGATCGCTGTAGGATAGCTTCTCAAGGTTTTCTGGGTTTATCCCTAGTTTTTCCATTAACTTTTCCAAAATCTGTCGGTTTTTCTTAATCGCGTGTGCACCAGCGGGAGTCTTTCTTTCAAATTCAACGAAGTTTCCAAGTTTCTCAACCATATCCAAATGAATCTGCGTTCCTTGATATTGATGAATTTCTCTAACTTTTTCTACAATGACGCTGGTTTTGAGTAGCCTCTCGATTAGGTTTTTGAAAACTTCTGGCTCTTGAATCTTCAAAATGAAGACATTGCTTCTTTTGGGTCCAGCGATGTTTTCTCTTTCATAATATATCAATTCCGCATTGTTATTGCCCTCCACTTCTCGCAACTTCAGCCTACCTTCTGGAACGTTGAAATAAACGTCAATTTGCCGAAACGTTCCTATGTGGCGTGCTCCTAGGATGGTTAGTTTTCTTCTAACAACCTCTAGGTCGTAAACTTTCGCTTTTAACTCCACCATTTTGTGTTCAACTTTGGATTGCACCTTGATGCTCAACTTTTCTACAACCCTCACAAACAGAATATTAGCATGGGCTCTTTTGTTTTACTCTCAAGACTAAAAGTCGGGTTCGGAAAGTTAAGTTGAAGGAATAGAAGAATCAGAATTCCTTAATTTTGATTATGTGACGCTTTTCTAGCCGTTTTATCGCTTCAAAGAACTCGCTCTTCTGCTTTCCGCTCAGCTTGAAATATTGCAACATATCCTTTACCGGAGTTTGAGCGCGTCCACATCTTTGAAGCTGGCGTTGCAAGTAGTTTACGACAAGCCGCTCCATCCTTCCACACTTCCAAGTGGTGTTTCTAATCAGAACTGCGATGTCTCTAATTATCCTTTGAGCCTCTCTTCCAGATCTCCTGACCAGAACTTTCACCTCAACTGCTATCTGCTATAGTTTTGTATGCCTTTAAGTTTTTAGAATTTGCTGTTCTCTCCAAAGTTTTCCCATCAGCGTCCTCAGACCCGCTCGTTAATTTTATCAACATATAAGAGGATGATGCAAGCATTATGATGTTTGATCGAAGTTGAGGGAAGTCTTAGCTAAAATCACGGTGGATTCAAAATCGAGACAAATCAGAGATATATCTCTCCTTCAAAAACATTTTCGATTCAAATGCAAAAGATGCGCCACTTTCTGCTGCAGATTAGGTGGGCCTAAGCTTACTAGAAAGGATATTGAAAGAATAAAGGAGGCTGGTTACCATGTGAAAGATTTTCTTGAACCCGCGAACAGCGAGTTTAAAGGCTTGCCAGTCATGCGAGGCAGTCTGAGAAACAGGGAAGATGGATCGTGCATTTTTCTTAAATTTGATGCGAAGGAAAATCGCTACGAATGTTCCATCTATGATCTTAGACCAATCCTCTGTAGGCTTTATCCCTTCGACTTTGACAGGGTAGGTTCTAACATCATTGTGTTAAAGTTTATTCCATGTTGCAGAGGCTTAAATAGCCCAGATGGAAAATTGGTGGATGAAAGGTTTATCAATAGCCATCTTCTTGCCCCCTTACTTGAAGCCATAGAATTATTTTAAACATGAGTTTTAGAAAAGGGATAATTTATGGTAAAGTTCAAGGAGGTCAAAGCGAAAACTGTTCTAAACAAGTATAAGTATCGAGACAATTGGTTTTGGTGTAGATATGGAATAAACCCCTACCGTGGTTGTCAATTCGCCTGCAACTACTGCGACGCCATAACCGAGAAATATCTGATTCACGAAAACGTTGAAGATTTTTCAAGGATCATATACGTGAAAACCAATGCGCCAGAACTACTTGAAAAAGAATTGAGGAAAGCAGAGAAGGATGTTGTTGCCTTAAGCGGAGTGACAGACCCTTATCAACCAGCTGAAAGAAAATATGAGGTTACAAGGAAGGTTTTGGAAGCATTAAGAAACAACGGTTTTCCAGTTCACATCGGAACCAAATCCGATCTTGTGCTCAGAGACGCTGATATCCTATCTGAAATATCAAAGAACTCTTGGTGCACCGTTTCCTTTACCATCACAACCTTCGACAAAAATCTGCTTTCGTTGCTGGAACCCTTTTCTCCACCACCAGAAAGAAGGCTGAAAGCTGTGAAGAAACTGAGAGAGGCTGGAATAATGGCAGGTGTTGACTTTACACCAATTATTCCATATCTTCTGGACGATGAAAACACCATCCGAGATGTGATGAGGAGGGCGTCTGAAAGTAACGCAGAATATCTTCTGCCCGGCGCTGGGATGACTCTAAGAAGTAATCAAAAGACTCGTTGGCTTGAGTTGCTTAAGGAAAACTGGCCTGAGCTCGTGAAGAAATACGAAAAGCTTTACGGTGGGTCGCAGGAGCCAAATCGAGAATATGTGGTAAGGATAAACAGAAGGGCCTTCGAAATCTGTGAAGAGTTTAACATCCAAACTTACATTTCTCCCCCAGATTTTGAAAGACCGTTAAAAGAGAATTTTGAGGTTGCAAATCTGCTCTTATTGATAGCCTACTTCAAAGAAAAAAGAGTTGGAAATCCCTACGCAGCTTGGGCATACCACAAAGCCGCACAAAACATAGAAGAACTCAAAGAAAGCATTCGCGACATTCATAACAGAAATAAGTTGGAAGAAATCTCAGGTGTTGGAAAGAGCCTAGCTGAAATAATTAAAGAATTTCTGGATACC
>JACUTO010000057.1 GCA_014859755.1 Candidatus Bathyarchaeota archaeon | reverse complement strand
GATTACTGCGTCTCATAATCCGCCAGAATGGAACGGGTTTAAGGCGTTTAGTCGGAAGGGATGTATTTACGGCAAGGATATGGAGAAAGTCAAACAGATAGCCAAAGAAGTCGATTCAGAAAGGCTTGGCAAGAAAAGAGGTAAACTAAGAAGTTATAAGAAGATAATCCAAGAATACATGGACTTTGTTGCGAACAAGATAGAAATTGAAAGAAAGCTGAAAGTGGTAGCCGACACAGCAAACGGCACCTGTGGACTAGTCGCTCCGACTCTCTTCACCCGGTTAGGATGCAAGATTTTGACCTTAAACCAAAATCCAGACGGCACATTCCCGGCACATCTGCCAGAACCAAAAGAAGAGACGCTGGGTGAATTGAAAAGAGAAGTAGTGAAAAATAAGGCAGATTTTGGAGTAGGATACGACGGAGACGGAGACAGAGCGGTTTTCGTCGATGAAAAAGGAAACGTGATCCCCGGTGACTTGACTTTGCTGATCTTTGCCAAAGACGTTCTCCAAAAAAGTGAAGGTGCAAAAATAGTTTACGAACTGAGTTGTTCCATGGCCGTTGAAGAATACGTAAAAGAACTCGGCGGGATTCCAATAGTTGAAAGGGTTGGTCACACTTTTATCATGGACAGGATGATCGAGGAAAACGCTTTGTTCGGGGGAGAAAAAAGCAGCCACTTCTATTTCTCCGAATGCTACGGAGTGGATGACGCCATTTTTGCTGGGCTAAGGATGGCTGAAATACTTTCCAAAAGCAGCGAGAAACTCTCAGAAATAGTTGATTCCCTGCCAAAGTATCCTTCCATCTACGAGAAAAACTTTGAGTGCCCAGATAACCTAAAATTCGCCGCCATCGAAAAGCTGAGATCTAGGTTTAAGAATTATGGCTTAACGATTTTAGACATGGATGGAGTGAAGCTGCTAGATAAAGACGGCTGGGTTCTTTTAAGACCCTCCAACACCGAACCAATCATAAGAGTGTCCGCCGAAGCAAAGACAGAAGAAAAACTTAAGGAACTCTACGGATTCGCGAAAAAAGAATTAAACCACGTCTTAAAGGGTGATTAAGTGCAAACAGTCATACTTGCCGGCGGAACAGGAAAAAGGGTTTTCCCCTTAGCAGTGAACAAACCAAAACCCATGTTCAAGATTTTGGGAAAACCCCTGATTCAACACGTCGTCGAAACTCTGAAGAAAGCTGGCTTAAAAGATTTTATTGTAGTGATAGGTCACAACGGAGAGCAAATTAGAGAATACCTAGCAGATGGCAGCAAGCTCGGAGTTAACATAGATTACACGGTTCAAAAAGAAGCGTTGGGAATGGCGAACGCTCTGGAAACCGCAAAGGGTTTGGCGGAAGAAAATTTCTTCGTTGTCAACGCTGACGACATTTTTGAAAGTTCGCTGATAAAGGAGATGATCAAGCAATTCAAGGAAGGCAGCGCAGACATAGTTCTTTCATGCAAACCTGTTGAAGAAACATGGAAGTTCGGGATAATTCGCGTAGAGGACGACAAGGTAGTAGATTTTGTTGAAAAGCCGCCGAGAGGTCAGGAACCAAGCGATCTGGCTGTGGTCGGCGTCTACATAATGACCAAACGAATCTTCGATTACTACAAAAGAATTCCGGTTTCAGACCACCAATACGAAGATGCGATACAGAAATTCATCCGAGACAAGAATGTTGTCAGAGCCGTCAGCTACGACGGATTTTTCGCGGGCTACAAATACCCTTGGGACCTTTTCACCATAAACAAGCATCTGATGGATACGCGCATAAAGAAACAGACCATCGAAGACGATGTGGAAATCTCGGGAAGGACGCAAGTTGAAGGAAATGTTTGGATACGACGGGGAACAAGAATTCTTGAAGGCGCCTGCATAAGAGGTCCCTGCTACATCGGGGCAAACAGTTTCATCGGAAACAACAGTTTGGTTTGGAATTACTCTTCCATCGGCAACAACTGTGTCGTTGGTTTCTCAACCGAAATAAAACATTCGCTGATCGGCGACGATTGCTGGTTTCACATAAACTACATTGGGGATTCAATAATCTCTGACAACTGCCTCTTCGGCGCTGGAACCATAACCGCGAACTTCAGATTCGACGAGAAGAACGTTAAGTTGAGAATTGAGGGAAAGGAGGTAGATTCAGGCACGGACAAGTTAGGCGCCATAGTAGGTGACAACTGCAAAACAGGTATCAACGCTTGTCTTGCACCAGGCGTAAAAATTGGTCCCCACAGCATTGTCGGTCCCAACGTGGACTTGCAAAACGATCTTAAACCGGGTAAAATCATTTTCGTGGATAAGAAAAGTTACGTGGTGACAGAGAATAGGATAACAATTTCTTCCGAGAAGAAACGGCAACTGATGAAAAGGTTAATGAAATACGAAAAGTGAGAACAGGAACTTATTCACGATTGTTCTAGAAAATTCTTCTATATTCCATTCGGCGACGCTTTTACGACGCCCTCGTCGCTATGCACCGATAGGAGTCACGAGTTTACTCGATTTCTTTCGAAATAGATAAGTTCTTAATTGCAATAGAGTAGAGAGAAGGTGATAAATTGTCGATGGCTAAAAGGAAATTTTTTGGAGAGATAGCGGCACTGCTCGATAAAATGGTCATGGTCGTTACGATGGATGGCAAAAAATACAGCGGAACCTTAGCTGGTATAGACCCGGAGACGCTGAGCCTCTGTTTGTCTGAGGCAAAAGATGATAAAGGCACGTACCTACACAGGGTGTTTTTGAATGGCAGCACCATCGCCCAAATTT
Organism: Candidatus Bathyarchaeota archaeon; assembly: GCA_014859755.1. Lineage (GTDB taxonomy): Archaea > Thermoproteota > Bathyarchaeia > Bathyarchaeales > Bathyarchaeaceae > Kmv02. The sequence continues at coordinate 5,953 of JACUTO010000057.1, read as the reverse complement.
TCACAGTGGAAAAGCCCTTTGACTTGAAGTCTTTGTCTGAACGTCTTGATAAGGTGTTTCCAACCATGGTTAGGCTCTACGAAGATAAAGGTTTCATCTGGGTTATGGACAAGGTTAAGGTCACTGAGAAAGGTGTGGTGGAAGGGGCAGGTCCAGCAGCCGAGCGAGTTCAAAAAGTCTACGATTTGTTCGTCAAAGAAGCCGGATCTAAATAAGCCAACGAAATTCAGGTTCCCGTTTTCTTTTTTCTATCGAAGGAGAAACTATGCCGAAAGATTTCAGTATGTCATTTGTTGCTTTCGCAGCCTTGTTTAACCTACCCAAATTCACTTTTAGATGCAACATTCTGCAAACAGCTTTCAAGACCTCCCGCGCAGCCACCGCATCCGGGTATAAGCCTGGAGTTTCGGCTAGAAGACAAAAACCCCTCATGCCCCGTAGTCTACCCAATCCGACTAGGAGTCCAGCCACACCAAAGATTTGTCCACCGATGATTTTGGCGCCGAGACCTAAAGCGTCCTGTAGAGTTTCGCTGTCTGACGCTGCACAATAGAGCTCTGGCTTTTCGACCTTTGCTTCCCGTTTCAAGCCGCCGAGGGTCATGATGTATCGGCATCCCGGCTGTTCGGCAACGTCTATGATGCGCCCACACAATTCGTACTGTCCAACTGTTGTCAAGGCTTGTGTGTTGCCATAGAGAATGATAAGGTCACGTTCGCCATCTTTTCCTTTATGGTAATAGAGTTGGTTGATTGGAAAGTGTGTTTTTCCATTCTCCGCGGTTATGGCAAGGTCTTGGAAAAAAGAGGAACGAATTTCTGCGAACAATTTTGCTTTCAACTCTTGGATAAGGTGTAACGCTACGATGTTTGCAACGAATCCGATGCCCGGTAACCCTTCGATCAAGACAGGATCTGTTAAGGCAGGTTTCTCGTATACTCGAACTTCGCAGACCATTCTCTAACCTTCGTTGACCAGCACAATTAAGAGATGCCTTGCAAATATAAGTGTGCCTTGGCGGTTGCCTCCATGTCCTTTGAGATACGAGACAGGGATTTGCTTGCGAGGATAGGTAGATTTGAAACTAAGAGCGGAGTTATCGAGACGCCTCTGCTGCTGCCGGTCATAAACCCTACCGTTCAACCAGTCTCACCCAAAACATTACAGAAGGAGTTTAATTGCAGAGCCCTCATAACCAACGCCTACATAATAAAAAAGAATTTCAAGGATGTTGCCGTTGAGAAGGGAATACACGGCTTCTTGGATTTCAGCGGCGTAATTATGACAGACTCCGGAGCCTACCAGATTCTCGTATACGGAGACGTGGACACTAACCCCGAAGAAATCGTGCGTTATCAAGAGGAAATCGACACAGACATCGCCACCATACTGGATGTCCCGACGGGGTGGAGAGTCTCCAAAAGATACGCAACACATACGGTAAATGAAACCCTAAGCAGAGCGAGGAAACTGGCAGAGGTGAAAACCCGTGACGACACAGCTTGGGTTGGGCCAGTTCAAGGAGGTCAACATCTCGATCTCGTCGCCCGATCAGCAAGAGAAATGGGAAAGTTGCCTTTTCAGATTTATGCTTTGGGCAGTCCAACCCCGGTCATGAAACAGTATCTCTTCGATATACTCGTTGACATGATTATAACTGCAAAAATGAATTTACCGCAGGACCGCCCTCTTCACCTTTTCGGAGCAGGCCACCCCTTCATGTTTGCTTTGGCAGTGGCCTTAGGGTGCGACTTCTTTGATTCTGCCGCCTACGCGATTTATGCTCGCGAAGACCGCTACATGACGGAGTACGGAACCACCAAACTCGGTGAACTGAAGTATTTTCCATGCTCATGTCCGGTGTGCATAAAAAACGATCCAGATGGCGTGATGGCGGTGCCGAAAGTTGAGAGGCAGGAGATGCTTGCTAGACACAACCTTCATGTCAGCTTCTCTGAATTGAGGCGGATAAAACAGGCGATCATGGAGGGACGTCTGTGGGAACACCTAGAGTTGAGGGCTCATGGACACCCAACGCTTCTTCAGGCTTTGAAAAAACTGGGCAAATATAGTGAATATTTGGAAAAACAGAGCCCCGTGACGAAAAAGAGCGGTCTCTTCTTCTTCAGTTCCCTAGGGTTAGCTCGCCCCGAGGTTGTTCGCCATAGAATAAGGATTTTTGAAAGGTATTCTCCACCAAGGAAGGCGAAGGTTCTCGTTCTGCTGCCGCAAACTCGCACGAAACCGTTTCACAAGTCGAAGGAGCATCAAAAAGTCTTGAAGGAAATCCGACAAAGAATAGGTGAGGAAGTAGATGAAGTTCATGTGTGTACGTATGCGGCGCCCTTTGGAATAATACCCATGGAACTCGACGAGGTTTATCCCCTCTCCCAGCATGAAATCGCAACTCCCCTTGACGCCGAAACAATAACCTACGTAGCGAAACAGGTTGCAAACTACATTGAAACGACCAGTTACGAAAAGATAATCCTGCTTCAAGACGCCGAAACCTGGAAGGAAAAGATAGTAGCCGCGTGTAGACGAGTTTGCAAAAAGAAGAAAACGCCTTTCACAGTGTTACGGGGAAGAAAACACTGGGATAAAAGCGCGCTAGACGATTTTGTGACAGCGATACAAAATGCTGTAGAGAGGTAATAGGGATACGCTTAAACCATGTCACAGTGGCGATATCTCCCGATATTACCCGCAAACTCCCCTTTTTGAAATCTGTTCTAAAACTCAGAACAGCTTGTTCTAAAGCCTAGCTTTAAGAGTAGCCAAAGTTTTAGGAAAAATAGGGGACTGAGATGTGAATCCACCGAATAGAATGAGATCGGGGTTCTTGAGGTTTGCAGGCTACTTAGTTCCTCTTGTTCAATCACTGCCACCTCTCGGCGTCTGGACGGGTTTGATGACTCTTCCATTCGCTACTTATTTGATCATGATGTTCACAAATCTTCCAGTCAACCTTACCAGCGCGTTGTCTGAATTCTTTGTGCCTTTCCTTATTCTAGAGAAAACATTCGTCACCATCGGTCTCTTGATCCTTGTTTACTCTGTAGCTTATCTGAGGATAAAGAAAAAGGAAGGATTGGTTACTTCAGGACCTTATCGGTTGGTCAGACATCCCCAGTATTTGGGAATGATACTCTCAACCCTTGGTTTCACGAGCTGGAGTGTCTGGATCTTAAACAACACTTTTGGCATTGGATTTCTGAGTCCATCGCAAACTATAGGTGTGTGGTTCATTGAACTGTTCGCTTATACTTTGTTTGCGCATACAGAAGAACTATTTCTATCTAGAAGTTATGGAGAAACTTTTGAGAACTACAAGAGCCAAGTGCCTCTCCTCATACCTTTCTTCAAGACCAACAGAAAAGATCTGAATGTTCTCGTTTCCATCTTAATTCCAGCCATTCTTCTGTTCGTTCTCATCAATGTTCAGGTTTGATCACGTGATATCTCCCGTATCCCCCGCAAATCCCCATTTTTCTATGCATGCTGCGCGCGCGTTCTCTTAACTAACCCACTATGTGATATTGAAGAATTCTTCTAAGGCTTCAAGCTCCTCTTTTGAAAAGACAAAGCCCGTAAAACTTGACGCGCGCAGCTGTATTAAATGGTTAGATTTAAAAGATAACGTTCGGCGGTGGATAAGGAGGGATAATATGAGTAAAGTTGTAGTGCAAGAGATATTATCGGATGATATAGAGGGCGCGCTAAGGAAAATTTTTGATCAATTTGGCGGGGTTAATTCCGTTTTAGGCCGTAGAAAGGATGTTTATGCAAAGATAAATGCTGTAGATTTCAGGAAGCAATGTTACACTTCGCCCGAGGTAATAGCTGCTACGATTGACGTGCTAAAGGACGGAGGTGCAAAGAATATCTATGTAATGGACAATTCAACTCAAGGAAACTTAACGAGACTTGTTTTCAAAGTAATCGGCTTAGATAAAATACTGAAGAAAAAGGGAGCAAAGCCGCTTTATCTCGATGAGGAAAAACCAATCGATGTCACCATTGGAGAGAACGATTTCAGGGTAAAATTCCCCAGAATACTGTTCAACAACATAATTCAGAGGAGATCTGAAAACCTTTACATCAGCGTTCCCAAATTCAAAACTCACACCATGACCACAGTTACGTTGGGTGTCAAGTGTCAACTGGGATTTTTATACCATGAAGACAGACCGAAAAAGCATAATTACAATCTGCACCAATTAGTCGCCGATTTATATGGTTTTATCAAACCGGATTTCACCATAACTGATGGCATTAATGCTATCGTTAATGGCCATTATCCCCTCGAAAAAATGATTGATAGATACGTTGTTCCCATGAACCTTCTAATCGGCGGGGAAGATACCGTCGCTGTTGATGCAGTTGCGGCGAAAATACTGGGATTTAATTTGGGCGATGTGAAACATCTTAAAATTGCCCACGATGCAGGATATGGATGCGGAGACCTAAGAAAAATCGAGATCGTTGGGGATTTATCCAAATACCGCGGAAAGTATTCGAAAGACTTCATTGGAATGCTTCCCGAGGATGTGACACTTGTTGAAGGTCATGATATGGCGTGTATTGAAGGGTGCAAGGGCAATACGTTGATGGTTTTAGAGATGCTTCATGTGGATCATGGGGGCCACGGCCCCTTCAGCATCGTATATGGAAATGGAATTAAGAAGAGTGAACTCGATAATTTAAAAACGCCCATATTGGTTGTCGGGCCGTGCGCGGTTAAAGAGGTGGGAAGATATCTAAAGGAAAAATTTGGCGATAAGGAAGTTGACGTGGTAAACTCGCATAACGATTTATGCGAGGTAACGTCGAAATTAATGAAGTTTATGGGAATAAAAACTATGCAGGTTGTACCGTTAAAATCCTCGTCGATTGTATTGACCTGGATTTTAGCAAAACTTCATGGTTCAACAGCCCATACCCCTCCGATTTTTTAAGGTGAAAACAAGTGTGGAGTGATATTACCCGATTGCGCGCGCGTAATGTTTTCATGAGTCTATGCTCTGCTTGACCTTTAATTCTTTCAATATATGCGCGCGCACAGTTAGGGTTAGCCTTTTTAACTGAAAAACATGACAATTCTCTATTTATAGAATCGTGGTGTTGAATGCGTCCCTTTAAAGAAGTGTTTGGAAACAAAGTTCATTTCACTCAGATTGATCCAGGCAAATACAATTCTGACGAATTGTTAAAGGCTATTGGAAATAGTGAAACCGATGCTGTTATTTTTGCTGGATCTGGGTTTGATGTCACACCAGAAAAGGAAAGAGACGTTTTTGAAAGATCAGCTGAATACATAAAAAAGCCAAAAGTTTGGAGACCATGTCGCCCTAGACAAGCACCACCAGATCTTGTAGAGGAATTATCAGATCTTTACGATTGGTTCTTTTTTGAACGTGTTCCTAACTCCAGAAACCCTAAATACAGAGGCGGATTTCATAAGGATTGGTCTAAACAATGGCTCAGAAAAGGTAGAACCCCTCCGTACGATAGAGGCTACCAAGTCGCCACACTTGTTTTAAATCTTAAGTTTACAGCTAGATTGTTTGTCCGGCCACGCAAATTGAGTAAAGAGGAGGTTATAGAAGTCTCATTAAATGGACTAAAATCTGGGAAATATGATATGATTTATTTTGAATATAGCGGAAAATATGGTGATCCTACTCTTGTTCGGTGCGTTGATGAAGCTCGAAAAAAAGCCGGAATTGATGGGGTCTTAATATACGGAGGCGGTATCAATACTAAAGAAAAGGCATTTGAAATGATAACTGCCGGAGCGGATGCAGTAGTTGTCGGTAATGTTTTATACATGTGTCAAAAAACTGGAGATTACCAACCTTATTATGATACTATAGAAGGCGTTAGAAACGCCGAGGCGCGCGCGCTTTGACTACGTCACCGACATGGACGGCTGCAAGATCTTCCGGAAGCG
>JACUTO010000056.1 GCA_014859755.1 Candidatus Bathyarchaeota archaeon | reverse complement strand
TTAACGAAGCATTCGACTCTGACTTCAGAATAATTACCCTCAAGGACAAGAGAACCCCCTTCACCCTTGACATCATACTATTCGACAAAAAACTTGAGAAGAAGCCTGGAACAATCCTAGGTTTGCCGACCTTCTACCAAACTCCTGAAGGACTAATTCTATCAAAGCTCAGCATGATAAAAGCAACAGTTCCAAAGGAGAGAGCTCTTAAGGACAAGGATGATGTAAAGGCAATTTTGAGGTATACCAAAGTCAACGTGAAAGCACTTAAGCAGCGAGCACGAAAAGAAAGCACTCTCTCCATACTCGAAGAGCTAAAAGGTTCACGTTAGAGCAGAGAAGATGCGTTATTTGATTATTCACGACATTACAGACGACAACTTGAAGGCTCTTGTCGCGGAATCGTTGAAAGGCTATGCTTTGCAAAGGATTCAGTACGTGCCTTATCGGGCGTCTGAGGCATGACAAGCTTAACAGTCCAATTGTTATCTGAGGAATTTGATTAAAGATTTGGTGAAGAACGTGCAGATTTATCCTGCATGCGATATGTCTTTTGACGTGAAAAATTGGTGCGCACGCAAGGACCTAAGTTGGCTCCATCCTCTTTCTAAGCCGCCTGGTGAAAAGCCGCTGCGCCGAGAAGAAGACCTCAAATACATGGCTTACTTGTCGTCCCTAAACGCCTAGACGACGACAACTACAGAACCTCTGAAACACCTGCCCAAGCCTCAACTCAGCTTACAAGTGTTGTTGTTAGTCTATTCCTGCGTCTGTTAACAACAACACGCAGCTTCCAGATCAACTGCCCACCCCCCGAAAACACTCAGTCTAGAAGCAGTTGTTGTTGTGCACAAAAATAGTAAAAAAACCACCACAACTCCCACCTTCCAGATCAGCTGCCTATCCAAGAAAACACTCAGTCTAGAAGCAGCTGTCACTAAGGACTATAAGACAACCACTTCCACATCAACCTCAGATGAACCGCCAAGCACTGAGGAAGCATGCGCGCGCAAGAAAACGGTTTATTTCAACCTAAGCCTTGAACCATTTGAAGATGAGGTATCGTATTCGTTCGGTTTCTAAGTCAGGTATAGCTATGATAAACCTTTTCCTCACAGTTGTAGCCAACCTTCCAGCCTTCACAACATCCGTCGCCGTAACCTCATCCTTCGCTTTCCTCACCGAAATCATATACGGAGCGTGATCAACACCCGGTCCCTGCTTGTAAACGGCGAAATCACATCCATACTTTATGCCTGGCGTAACGATGAGCTCTTGATCACGTAGGTCTCGATAAACCGCATATTTCAAGTCAAATTCCTCATACAACTTTCTCGCTCTTCTTCGCAGCTTTGCAAAGCTGACTCTCGTCCTTTTCGCGCCTTCAGAAACCATAATTGCTCCTTTCTCCACCAGATAAAGGCCTTCCATAAGGTCTAGGATGAGGGGAACATTAAAGTCCGTAGCCTTTGGCTTGGGAATACCTATAGGCTTTCCGTAGAATCCAAGCCTGTAAAGCTCAGATCCTTTCTGGGGATTCCATACCACCAGAAAATTGTCTATGAACTCGGTTTCGATTTTCTCAGACATACACATTCACTCTAAAGTGTGAACGCCAGTATGCGAGCGGCGTCCGAGGCGTCTTCAGCCTTGTCAGCGGCATCCTCCAGAATCTGAATCACGTCCTTCAAGAGAAGCATCGGGGGAATGCCCATATTGCTGTTGACGATCTTTACTTCCAGTTCTCGGTAAAGATCATCCACTATTCGTTCTGCTGCCTCAACCTCTCTCGCTTTCTCCAGAGCTTTAGACGCACCGTAATTCAAGGTCATGGCGGTTTCCCGGAGTTTGGAGATTGTTTCAAACACAGCATCCGAAAGCTTTACCAAGCCTTCCTTTATGTCCGTAGGAACTTTCCATCCCTTTTCCATGATTTCTAGCAGTCGAAAAGCTATGCCTTCACAAAAGTCCGCGATCTCGCTTGTCAAGCTGGTGAAGCGGAGGAAGTCTTCTCGACTCATTAAGATAGCTCCTATTTCAGCGAGTTCTCGTGAAACCACGCGTCTCGCAGTGTCCACATCCTCCTCTGACTTTCTAATATCAGCGAGCAATTCTCGAGCCAAAATTTTGTCTCCCTTCACGAAACAGTCCACCATCTGCGAAATTTTGCGGGAGACATCCAGCACCCTCCTTAGATGATCTTGGCAAACACTTAGGGCTCTTCTTTTCACCCGTTCTTCGGTCTCTACCGGAAATACCATCGTCTCCGCCCCGCGAAAGTCTTTGTTTTCACCTGCAATAGAATGGGACATAGTCTTAAAAAAGGTAGCGAAAGAGAAGGGCTCTCGTTTATGGTTACGATTAACTTTTAACGCTTGATCAGTTGCCCCAAGTCCTCGAAGTCTATCTTACGACGAAAGTAGGCGTGAAGCAGCTCCGGAAGCTCCTCAATTTTGCTTCTAACTTGCCTCCAAGTGTCGCGGTCACGTATAGTCACCGTGCCATTTTCAAGGGTTTGATAGTCGATGGTTACTCCTAACGGAGTGCCCACCTCATCGGCTCGCGCATACCGTCTTCCAATGGACCCTGACTCATCCCATTCCACTGTGAAGCCCTCCCTAATCAGCATTTGATAAACCTCCTTCGCCTTTTCAGGTAAGCCATCCTTGCTTACCAAAGGGAAAACGCCAACCTGTATGGGTGCAAGTTCGCGCGAGAGACTTAACAAGGTTCGGTTCTTTTTGGTTTTGTAGGCATACTCTAGGGCGATGTAAACTAACCGATCTGATCCGAAACTAGGTTCAACCACGTGGGGGATAAATCTCCTTCCCCCCTTTTCTGCCTCTTTAAAGACTTTCATGTCCACGCCGCTGAACTGCATGTGGCGACTTAGATCGTAGTCTGTCCGGTAGTTGTGACCTGAAACCTCCACCCAACCCCACCGTTCCAAGTATACCTCTTGATCAAAGCCCTGCACAGAATAATGAGCCCTTTCCCATTCTAATTTTTCAATGAAACGCTGCTTATCTTCTGGCACTCCAAGTTCCACAAGAAAACGTTTGGCTAAAGCCATGAAAAAGGCCTGCCACTCCGCCTTTATGTAGGCTTTGTTTAAGGCTTGCTTAACCGTGACTTCTATGGGCTCCTTTATACCCTTCAACTTGTTTTCCGCTATTATTAACTTCAACGTGTCGTTTTCTACCTCTTTCAGCAATGGGCAACGGAGGTCTTCGGGGTCCAAAAAGAACTCGATGTCGATGATCGTGAATTCCCTCAGCCTTATCGGACCCTGCCTGGGAGAAATCTCGTTTCTCAGGGCGTGGCCGATTTGAACAACTCCGAAGGGAAACCTTCCCCGAGCACTTTCGTAGATGCGCTTGAATTCCACGAAGATTCCTTGGGCTGCCTCGGGACGACCGTAACCGGTGGCTTCGGAATAGGGTCCAATTGTGGTGGTGAACATGGTCATAAATTGTTCAGTCTTGCCGAAGTCTCCGCCGCATTCTGGGCAGTGGATGTTTCGTTTTTTGATTTCGTTCATCAACTCTTGAAGAGTTAGTTTCTCGGTTTCTGTATCGCTCATCCCTGCAAACTCTTGAAGTAGGTGGTCGGCTCGAAACTTTCGTTTGCATTTGAGGCATTCAACTATAGGTTCCTTAAAATGATCTACATGGCCAGAGGCTTCAAACACCTTTCCTGGCATGATTACCGACGATTCGATTTCAAGGATGCCGAGGGGTCGAATGTAGAAATTTCGAAACTTGTCTTCGATTCTTCTTTTCAGTATGGAGCCCAACGGACCGAAGGTTATGAAGCCACCGACGCCTCCGTATATCTCATAAGAAGGCCAAAAGAAGCCTCGACGCTTTGCCATTTCGCTGATGATCTCAAACTTGTCTTTGGATTTCACGAACTTTTCCGCTCCACATTCAATAAGGATTTTTACAGACTTAAGGTATTACTCAATAATAAAGTGTATGACGCAAAGAACTTTGGGTGGTCTCAAATTTGGACAAAGCAGTCTTGATTGAACGGGCGGTTGTAGACAGCATTTTGAGTTATGCGCAGATGCTTCATCCCAGAGAAGCTATCCTTCTTTTAAAAGGAAAAGTTGACAAACACACAATCGTGGTCAACGATACGCAGATACCGCCGTTGGCAACCCACGGAAACACCTTTTCCACTTTTCCCTTACACACGCTTCCAATCGATTTCTCCATCATGGGAGTCGCCCATTCCCACCCGTCAGGCGCTCTGCGCCCTTCCGTCACAGACTTAAACAAGATTTATGGCAGAATAATGGTCATAACTGCTTATCCATACCAGTCAGAAAAGAACATAGCAATATTTGACCGAGAAGGAAAAACGCTGCAATACGAGGTCGTTTGACGCTGTTTTCCCATTAGCCGCCAAGAGGGATATGTTCGGCTACTTCAGCTTCCAGAACTTTTCCTTCCGCATCAATTTTGAACTCAAGCATCACGCGATCTGTCACATGGTTTTTGGTGTTGAAAACCTCACGACAACTCCCACATTCAATGTCTGACTCCAATTCAACAACGTACCACGAGGCATCCACGTAGCATCGTCCACATCGCGGACATCGGAAGACAGAAACATCTAACCAGCCTCTTTCGCTCATGATTAAAGCTCTCCTCATCAACCTTTAACAGGAAGTGTTCATTCAGGCAGATTTAAAAGCTCCATGTCGATGTTGCCGCCCGAGATCACCACGACAACCCTCTCGCTTGGCTTAAACCCAATCTTTCCTTGCAGAATGGCTGCGGGTCCCACTATTCCAGCTCCTTCCACAACTTGACGTTCATTCTTAAGAACCCAGAGGATTGCCTTCTTCAACTCTTCCTCCTTCGCCAAAACCATCTCATCAACGTATTTTAAGGCAAGGTCTAGAGTCATTTGGGAGATTCCTCCGGCGAGTCCGTCGGCTATGGTGGGCGGAACAGGAACCTCAACGATTTTCTTGGTCTTAAAGCATTCATACATGGTGCAGGCAGAGGTTGACTGAACTCCTACAACCCTTATATTGGGATTAACGGTCTTGGCCCAAATGGCTATCCCAGAGATCAAACTTCCGCCTCCAACAGGAACTAGGATCACGTTCGTGTCAGGCATTTCTTCCAAGATTTCACAGCCGATGGTTCCTTGACCAGCTATGACCTTGTAGTCTTCGAAGGAAGGAATGTAGGTCGCCCCAGTCTCTGAAACCATCGTCTTACAGTAGGTCACAGATTCGTCGTAGTTGGCTCCTTTAAGCACCACCTCAGCTCCAAGCGCTCTACACTGCTCCACCTTTATCTTAGGAGCGTTCTCAGGCACGACAACAATAGCCTTTAGGTTCATCATTTTGGCTACGAGAGCCACGGCCAGAGCGTGGTTTCCAGCTGAGGCTGTGATAACCCCTTTACTGTGTTCTTCTGGCGTCAGCGAGCTGATTTTGTTGTAGGCTCCTCGAATCTTGAAGGACCCTGTTTTTTGCAGGTTTTCCCATTTCAAGTATACTTCTGCGCCGCTTATCTCGCTAAGCTTTTTGGAATACGTTAGAGGCGTACGGTAAATTACCCCTTCTAGATTCTTCCTCGCCTTCAAAATTTCTGCGGCAGACAGAGTCATCATTCATCAACAGGCAGTTAATGCGTTAACTTATTATAACATTGTTGCTTGACTCTGAGAGAGGAGACGAGGTCATGCCCAAAATCAAAGTTGCATTGGTCGGCGTGGGAAACTGCGCGTCAGCACTTGTTCAAGGAGTTTACCACTACAGAGATATAGAAAAAGAGACGGATGTGGTGGGACTGAGACGCCTCTTTCTAGGTGGCTATCATCCCCGAGACGTTGAATTCGTTTCCGCCTTCGACATCGAGGCTAGAAAGGTTGGAAAGGACTTATCTGAAGCCGTCTTCTCCCCGCCCAACAACACCTTAAAATTCGCCGATGTCCCCCGCTTGAATGTTCCTGTTTTGAAAGGTCCAGCTCTAGATGGCGTGGGCGAGCTTCTGAAAAACGTGGTGACGATCGACGGTTCTCCAGACGTAGACGTAGCTCAGAAGCTTAGGGAAAACGATGCGGAGATTGTTGTCAACCTCCTTCCCAGCGGAGCCACAAAAGCTTCTGGGTGGTATGCCGAAGAAGCACTTAAAGCTGGATGCGCCTTCGTCAACGCCACACCAGCTTTCATAGCCAGCGACGCCGCTTGGGCCAAACGTTTTGAAAAAGCTGGGTTGCCGATAGTTGGCGACGACCTAACAGACCAAGTGGGGGCCACGATTCTTCACAAAGTTCTCCTAAAGACGTTATCAGATCGGGGCGTCCGAGTTTCTGAGACATATCAACTCGATGTTGGTGGAGGAACAGAATCTCTTGACACTCTTGAGAGGACAAGAGAAGTTAAAAGAATCGTGAAAACCAAATCTGTGGAAACAGCGTTACCCTACAAGGCTTCTGTGGTAGCTGGGTCCACCGACTATGTTGATTTCTTGGGAAATCGGCGAGACAGCTACTTCTGGATTCAAGGTCTCTATTTCGGAGGAGTGCCCATGCAACTGGACTTGAGGCTTAACTCTGTTGACGCTCCCAACGCCGGCTCCGTAATGTTTGATGTTATACGGGCGGTCAAAGTCGCCTTGGATCGTGGAATCGCTGGTTCCCTCTTAAGCGTTTCAGCTTATGCCTTTAAACGTCCACCGCAGGCGATGTCGCTGGAAAAGGCTGAGGAAATGTTTGAAGGTTTCATTCGCGGAAAAGTGGAACGATAATTTTACCGCATTGACCTCTTCTCTCATCTTAATGCGGTTAATTCTGCCTTCAATTTTTCCACCATGCTGAATTTCTTTCCCAGCTCTCTCTTCACTTCGTCGATGATTTTCACTGGCGTGGGGTCTACGCCTTGCAGAATAGCCAAATAAACGCTCGCGAAGTCTCCTACACGCAGGACAGAGAACATCTTCGCCAGTTTTCCCTCTCCCCGCGCATGGATTTCCAGAACCTTCTTGGCCTTGTGGAGCACCAAAGATTTGGTGGTTTCGATTCTGTGTCTGATTTCAGGGGGCTCACCAGGGTCTCGGATGAGTATGATGGAGTAGTTTTTGGTTAGAAGTTCAGGGGCTTCCCATCCCACGGTTTCGTTGTGGTTGAGCTCTGGGAAGACGTCGTGTTTGCTGGGAACCTTGCTGTTTTCGTTGAACTGGGTTTTCAGTCGGTGGGCTACGGATTGGTATTGCCTGAATCCATAGATTATAGGTATGGTTTCCACCAGCTCTAGTGCCAGCTTCTTTGCTTGGTTGTCTTCTGTCGGGATTTTGGGAGAGTTTTCTTCGCCCACCTTTTTGAGAACTTGTATTGCTTCTTGGAGTTCTTCCTCTACGCTGGGAAGTAGTCCCATTCGTTCCATAAGGACGGGAAGGGAAAAGAAGAGATAGGGGATCGCGACACGTGAAGGCAGTTGGCGTGGTATGGTTATGTGGGGCACCTGAAGTTCCTTGGAAAACGATAGCATATGGCCTCCTGAAGTTATGGTGATTGTCATGCATTTTCGACGTATGGCGTCGAGGAAGGCGCTCAAGGTTTCTTCCGTGTTTCCAGAGTAGCTGTTTGCAAAAAACAGTGTGTCTTTGTTTGCGTAGGCTGGAAGGGTGTAGTCTTTGCAGACTTCTAGGGGAATTGGAAGCTCATCTCGCAGCCAGTCTTGAAGGATTTCTCCTCCTATAGCGGAGCCTCCCATGCCCGCGATTACGATGTTGTTAGGCTTCATTTTTTCCGGCACTTTGACTTGCTTAGCCCTGTTTATGGCGTCTCGACAATAATCTGGGGTTTTCATCAAATGACTGAGCATGTCGCTCTTGTCAATTTTTTTGACCTTTTCCGGTTGGTCTAAAACTGTAACCATACGCATTTCCCGCCCCTTTTAGCTATAGCATCTTATGTCATATTGAAACTTTTAAGAACAGAGGTTAAAACCAGACTAAGATGAAAATTTCAGCTGAGTCCCGCGAAGATGTTAAGGTTCACGGCAGGGGTTTTCCCTTACTTTTAGATGGCTTTTGTTCTTCCAGCAAGTTCAGGGTTTGCTCCAAAATCTTTTCGGCCACGGCTGAGGCTTTCACCACTGGAAGCACTGCGGACGGTATGTTAGCAGACCCCTCAACTCGAACGCTTTTGTTGTAGGCGGGCATACTTGCTATGCAACTTTCAATAACAACCAAACGTGACCTTTTCGGATAGAATTTCATCTCGTAACAGAACAGCTTGCCGTCTTTCCAAAAGAGGGGTTTCACTTCCTGGCAGAAGGCACACCAAGCGAGTTCCTCTATAGACCTTTCTTTGGCACTGTAAACGTCTATTCTTAAATGATGACCCTTCTTTTCCATCATCATCCACCTCAGTTGTCTGACAAGCTTTAGTAGAAGTTTGATTGTAAAGGTTATGTAATAAAGATTCTCAAACCTAGATGCAAAGGAGTTTGCAACATCATGCAAAAGCGTGGTTACGAACTTTCCATAGCCATACCGGCTTCTCTAGTTTCAGACGTTCCCCATCTTCGAGAAAAAACCGTGAAAATCAGTTTGATAGGCAGAGCCGCAGCCATCTTTTGCGTAAACGAAATCATCGTGTTTCCCGACCTCCCCGACACCGACCAAAGACGAGACACCAATCTAATCGCCACCATTCTCTCCTACATGGAAACGCCCCAATACCTACGGAAACGGTTGTTCAAGATCAAACCTGAACTACGTTATGCGGGCGTTCTCCCTCCCTTGCGTACACCCCACCACCCACTAGCAAACCGAACAAAAGATCTAACGCTTGGAGAATACCGAGAAGGAGCCATTTTGTCTTTAACCGAAGCTGGATCACTTGTGGACATAGGCGTCGAGCG
>JACUTO010000055.1 GCA_014859755.1 Candidatus Bathyarchaeota archaeon | reverse complement strand
GGAGCTATCGTTTGACAATGTTCGAGTGCCGCTGAGCAACCTTCTCGGTCAAGAAAACAGAGGCTTTCACCAAATCATGGCATACTTCGACTTTAGTCGAATACCCATCGCAGCGGGAGCAGTAGGCATAGCTCAGGGAGCCTTTGAACGCGCCTTGAAGTACTCTACACAGAGAGAACAGTTCTTCCAACCCATCGCAAACTTCCAAGTCACACAATGGAAAATCGCTGAAATGGCAACAAAGATAGAAACGGCAAGATTGCTTGTATATAAAGCTGCTTGGCTACTCGAAAACAAACCCGACAAGCGTAGATTAATCACTAAGTTTGCTTCGATGGCGAAAGCATACGCAGCTAAAGTCGCCAAAGAGGTTACTGACGAAGCTCTGCAAATTCACAGCGGCGTCGGCTACGTTGATTCCGATATTGAACGCTTCTACCGTGACGCTAGAATCAACGATATCATAGAGGGAACAGGTGAAATTCAAAGATATGTGGTTGCCAGGGAATGTTACAGAGAAATAGGGTTCTCAGTCTAAACGCTATGGCTATTCAAGGTCACCCAGCAACTCTTTCAGCGATTTCACTTCCTTCCTCAGCGTGGCTACCTCCGTCTCTAAAGCGCTAGCCTTTTCCTCCCCCGCTTTTCTAAGCTTCTCTATCTCCTCAAGAAGATCAGCTTTCTCACTTTCCAACTTTTCAATTTTTTTCCGTAAACTTCTCAAAGTTTGCATAAGCCCTTTCTCAATTCCCTTAATTTCTTTGATTATGCCTTTTATGGTTATCCTTTCTTTCCCAAGAACCGCTCGAAATTTTCTTTCACATCTGGGACACTTGAACAAGCCTAGTGTAAGCTTGAACCGCTCACCTGTCTTGCTAGGTCTGCCAACCATTGACCATGTTTTAAGAAGACTAGCGACCTCGGTTCCACACGTGGGACACTCAGCCAACTTCTAAGCCTCAATACTAACTTGAGACTCTATTCTCTAAAATGTATTTTCAAAAATGCTGGAGCCTACATAATAAAAGAGGGAAAATTAGAGGGAGATGACGAACTGAAGGCGCTCAACCAATTCCTTATAGCGGTTTCGTATGGTGACTTCCGTCACCTGAGCAATTTCGGCAATTTCCCTCTGGGTTTTTCTTTCCCCAGTTAGAACCGACGCGATGTAGCTGGCTGCCGCAGCTATGCCCGTGGGTCCTCTTCCCGACGTGAGTTTCAGCTCCTTCGCAGCCGCGAGGATTTTATGGGCTATTTCTTCAACCTTTCCCTGCATGGTTAGTTGGTTGGAAAACTTGGTTACGTACTGGCTAGGCTTTAGGGGCGGAATGAAATAGTCAAGCTCCTTTACGAGAAAACGATAGCTGCGTCCAACTTCCTTTTTATTAATGTTTGAGGCTTGAGCAATCTCATCGAGAGTTCGAGCTAATCCGCATTGTCTGCAGGCTACGTATATGGCGGCTGCTGTTACGCCTTGAATAGACCTTCCACGTATAAGGCGCTCTTTAACAGCTTTACGATAGATAACGGAGGCAGTTTCAAGGATGTTTTTGGGTAGACTGAGACTATTCGCTATCTTGGAAATTTCAGAAAGGGCAAAGGCAAGGTTTCTCTCCGTAGCATCAGAGACCCTAATGCGCCGCTGCCACTTACGAAGCCGGTAAATCTGAGCCTTCTGCCCAGGAGAAAGCCTTTTGCCATAAATATCACGGTCATGCCAGTCGATCATGGTAGAAAGACCTTTGTCATGAATGGTGAAGGTAAGGGGGGCACCAACTCGGGCGCGCTTGGCACGCTGCTCATCGTCGAAAGCGCGCCACTCTGGCCCTCGATCTGCGAGTTTGGCGGCAACAACAAATCCACAGTCCATGCACACGATCTCGGCGCATTCGTAATCACGCATAAGTCGGGTGCTTCCGCATTCGGGGCACTGTTGAACCCTCAACGGTTGTGGGGCTTCTTCTTCCTTCATCTTTTTTTCTTCCGCTCTTTCCTTCCGGGTTTAGAGGGGACGACGTAAAGAACGCGATTAACGAGACGCTGCGGGTCTTGTATGTTGGGTTTCACCGCCACGTATGTGGAGGAGGTGGGGCCAAACACGTCAAAAACCATTCCCACAGGCTTGAGGTTTTCATCCATCACTTTGTCGCCGATTCGAGGGATGTTTTCCGCCTTAAGAATTATGTTCCGGCTGGAACTCACGTGGAGGACATAGCCGATTCTCTGCAAATCTTCCTTTCCCCTCGCAAAACCTATGGTTCAACCGGACCGCTTTATTTAAACCTTTCTAAGAGCAAATTCTGAAAATCTTCACTTTGCGTCTTCAACTCCGATGGTTTAACATTGTTTTCAGACATATGTGAATTGATTGATAACTTTTTTGTCAAAATTAGCTCACATGTTCTTACTTCAACAGCATCGAGAACTCTGATTCTGCCAGAGGTTTTTACTTCCACCGTAACGAATAAAGCACCTGAGATTCATAATAAATCAAGATTGAGATGCGGAAACAAAACAAGATTGTTCTGTGGCCAGTTTACTTCGATGCCAACAAAACCCGAATGGAGGGGCGAAGAGTTCCAAAAAAACTCGCTACACCATCACCAAATCTAGACGAAATTCAAAAAGCGGTGAAAAGGATGGGTCTTCAACCTGAAATAATTTCTGACGCCACACATCCAAGTTCTCCACGGCAAAAAACGGGCCTACTAATTATTCCTAAGAAAGATTCTAAAGTCGAGACCCTGCGGAAGGTCGCGAAGGAACTTTTGGATATCCGTAAATAAGAAAAAGACCACTAGACAGTTTCTTTTGGAACAAGAATGGCGTTTACGATACCGTCTTGTCCAGGGCGGGATGTCACGCGGGCAGTTCCCAACGGAGTTCCAATTATTGTTCCCTTAGTAATCACGCCTCGGCGGTCGTAATCCACGTTAGCTGGATTCTTTATCACGCGAAGAATCTCTACCTTAGTGGTTTTTCCGGAAGCGTCAGAAACGTTTGCGTGTTTTACAGCTAACAATCGAACTTTCTCGTTACCTCCATGTTTACGGCTGACTTTCCTCTTAGGTTTACCCAACCTCGTTTCCGCGGGAAAGGAGCCTCTTTCAAATCTTCTTTTCGTTCGATAGGGTCGTTTTCTGCCGCCCGAAGCTTTTCGTTTATGTTGATCTCCATGCCACACAGACAAGCCTACATCATCTCATATGATATCGATGAGACTACCAAACCTTGACATATAAGTTTATCTTAACAACAACCTTATTTCTCTAGGTTTGTTTTCTCTTCCAGTTCGGGCTTAGCAAAATCTTCGAAAATACTTTTGAGTTGACGCTTCATGGTTCGTAAGTCGTGGCTTAGACCGAAGTAGTCAGCAAAGAACTCGGTTGTTCGTATCACTTTTTTTCGTCCAGCCCTCTCACGAATGATCAAATCTAGGTCTTCCAGTTGCTTAAGGTGACCATAAGCGTGGTGTCCTCTGACATCGATGACTCGGGGCTGAGGCACCGGTTGTCGATAGGCAATATAAGACAGGGTCTTCAAGGGACCCCTAGAAAGAAGTGGCCTTGTGGCCAACCTTCGAACTTTAGGCGTGTATTCCGCCTTCAACTGCAAAACGAACCGTTCACCCTCAAGTTCAAGGATTTCGAGGGCTGTGTCACGATTTTTATACTTCTCCATGAGAGTCTTCGCGAGCCTTTTAACTTTCGTTTTAGAGCGAGTCCCTATTAGTCTTCCCAAGGTCTTTAGATCGAGAGGTCGCCCAGCCACGTAGAGCGCTGCTTCCAGCACTGCTAAATCGCGCGTAAATTTTTCTTCTTTAAGCGATTCAGACGATTCCTGTTCCTTTTCCGTCAGCAGTTGGGCCTCCTGTGATGGTTATGTAAAGCCCGCCGAAGTCTTCCTCTTGCCACAGGTTCACTTTGCCTCTTTGTGCAAGGAAGAGGAGTATTATGAACATTTTAACTGCTTCAAGCTTTTCTAATCCAGCTACAACCTTGGAGAATACAATCAACTTCGCTTCACTTGCGAGCTGGCAGAGGAGATTATACAGATTTTCCATGCGTTCTTCGATTTCCATCAAATATAGGTCAACTGGAGGAAGAACTTCCGGCGTGGGTAAGACTGGTTCCAAACGTGGTTCTGAAGGAACTAAGCGTTCACCCTTCAACACCTCATCCAATACCTTCAACAAATGATGGATGGTGGTTGAAGATAGCTCATAACGGAGCGGAAGGAACAAGGATGGAGGTAGGAAATCTGGTGGAGCTTTAGGTGGAGGCAGAGGCTCCTCCAGCTTTAGCAGAAGTTTGGACTTCATGAGATATATTGTGGTGGAAGAATCGAGGGCCACACCCGAGGCTCTGAAATCGATTTCTCCTCTTTTCTCCATTTCCTCCAAGAAAGACGTTAGCAGAAAGGAGATGTTGATGTCCCAAGGCATTATCTTTTGTAACCTGTGAAGCTCGAAGAGTATGTTCCATGGAGGCTGAAAATAGAAAGGTTTTTCCATGGATGAGGACACTAGGCAGCCTCCTTGAGTATGGCGGAAACCACTTGGGAGACTCCGTTACGTTCGTATATTCCGTATATCTTCTCAGCTTTGCTAACCATCTCAGGCTTCAACGTGATAACCAGAAACTGTGATTTCGCCGATTCTTCAGCCAAGAGTTCTCCTAGCTTGGCTACGTGAAAGGCGTCCAGATGCGCGTCAATCTCATCAAACAAGTAGAAGGCGGCGGGCATGAAATCTTGTAGAGCGAATATGAAGGCAACTGCTGCCACAGACCTCTCTCCGCTGCTGGCTCCACTCACGAGGATGGGAGGCTTGCCGGGGAATTGAACAACCATATCCATTCCGCCGGTGAGTGGGTCTTCAGGATTTTCGAGTTTTAGGACAGCTTCTCCACCGTCGGTTAGTTTCGAAAAATACCTTCTGAAGCTTTCATGTATTTTGTTGAAGGCTTTCATGAAAACCGCACGCTTTTTCCTTTCAATTTCATCCATGAAGGAGAGGATGGCTTGTTTTTCCTTTTCGAGCTCATTCATGCGTATGGATAGTTCTTTGTATCTTGAAGCTTGCTCAGCGTAATGTGTTAGAGCTAGTTGGTTAATGGCTCCTAGTCGCTCCAGCTCGAAGCGTAACAGTTTGAGGGAGGACTCAGCCGTCTTAAGTTGTTCCGGCGAAATCTTCAAGGGCTCTTCATAACCGAGTTCCTTCAATCGACGACGGTGCTGATCCGACTGCAATTCATGTGTTTGAAGGCTGAGTTGAAGTTCATTGAACAATCGATCCGAACGTTCATACACGACATCCAATCGATGCAACTTCTCATCAATGTCATCAATCTGAGATGTAAAATTCTTCGACTCCTCCCTAGCAGTCAAAACGGTGCGAGATAATTCCTCTTTGGTCTTTTCGAGTTCCAGAAGCTCCTTTTCGAGTGTCTCCTCTTGTAGGCGCGCTTCTTCAACTTCCTTTTCTACGGTTGAAATCTGCCACTTCACCTTTCTGAGCTGAATTCTGATGTTATCAGCACCTATCTTGAGGACATTTTTAAACTTGGATTCAAGAGTTGCAAGGTTAGTCTCTACGCTACCAAGTCTCTGCCGCAACTCGATAACTTCCTCTCCCAACCTTTCTCGCTGAATTTCCATTTCTTGAATCTGAACTGGATCAGTTTTTCGCCGTAATTCCGCTAATTCATTGCGTAATTTTTGCATTTCTTTTCGAAGAGCGATCCGTTGCGCTCTTTGGAGTCCTAGCTGCGTCTTCTCTGTTTCAAGACGCTCATTAACCCCTTGGACGTATCTTTCGATACGCTTGATATTTTTTCTAGTTTGCTTGACGCTTCTGCGTACTCTCGCAATTTCGCCCTCAAGGGTGGTGATGGCTTCAGCCAATCTGGCGAGTTCCATCCTAGTTTTGTCGATTTCCTCGACAAAAGTACCTATGTCGTGCCCCCTCTTCGCTAAGTGCTCCTGAAGAGCCCTTACGGCTTCGTCAAGACTTTTGACAGCAGACTCGCTTGGAATGATGGAAGAGAAGTCAACGGGCGCTCGATAATAACCGCTTTCGAATCCTCCACCAGCTTCATAAAGGTCTCCACTAACGGTAACTGTTCTGTGACCGCTACGGGAAGCGGCGAAAGCGGTTTTTTCATCTCTTGTCACAAGGGTGTCTCCAAAGACGAAAACCACGGCGGGTTCGCATCTTTTCGCGCACTTGACAAAGGCAGAGGCAGGCCCGCTCACTCCCCTAAGCTTTGGAGAATTAATAGACTTGATGGCAGACAATTCTTCAACGGGAATTATTTTGATTCTACCCAATTTCAGGCGTTTCAGTGTTTCAGCGCACGTGAACGCCGCGTCAAAATTTTGAACAATAAGGGAGTCGAGCCAACCGGCTGCTGTTGCCTCTATGGCTCGTTCATAACCGTTCTCCACTTTGATCAGATTTCTGAGTCGTCCGTGTACACCGGAAATTACGCCCAATTCCGCAAGTTCTTCGATGTTTCTTAACGCGTTTTCCTCCGTTGCAACCCTTTCTGCAAGTTCACGTTGAGTGGCAAACTCCACCACTGCTTCTCGAGCGGATTCAGCGATTTTCTCGGCTTGGGCTATTTCGTTCTCCACAGACTCCCTTTGTGTAATTCTTCGCTCTAGGGTTCGTTCAAGATTTTTGGATCGTTTTATCTGCTCCCTCTGCACCACCTTGAGGTCTGCATAGGATTTTTTGAGGTCGTTGAGGGTGGATGTAAATCTATCCCTTCGGGTTTTGAGGTCGTTTAGTCGATGTGAAAAAACTTTTATTGCTGTTTGGCTTCGGACATAGTCGCTTCGAAGATTAATGAGATTCCGAGTAAGCTTGTCTAATTGTCCCTCAACTCCTCGAATTTTTTTGCTGTTTTCGCCCAAGTTAGACCGCAGTTCTGCGGCTTCATTTGAGATGACCTTATATTGAGATTGTTTGATGACAATCTCTTTGGAAAGGCGATCACGATCTCGTTTTAACCGCCGAATCTCCTTGCGGTTTTCAGCGATTTCGTTTTTGATAGCCTCTAGCTGTTGGAGGCTATTCTCCCTCACTTTTTTGAGGCCTTCAAGGCTTGTTGTTCCAGCACTCATTTTAGTTGCCAGTTCAGTTAGTTTCGATTTGATGTCACCTATCTTGATTTGAACTTCAAGAAGACGTGTTCCACCTTCCTCAATCATTTCTGAACTGATTTTTCTCCATTCCGTTTCGACTTCACGACGCTGGGATCGAAGTTGTTCCCTTAATCGCCTCGATTTTTCAACCTTGTCCCGAACTGCCTCAATTTTTGATGTGCCCTCAGCGATTTTTCTTTGGATTTCCAAGATTTCACCGAAGATTTTCGTGGCTTCAAATCGCTTGATTTCCTTTTGAAGGAACATGTAACGAAGCAATTCGTTGCGTTCTCTTTCTAGGTCGTCTACTCTTTTCTGCACTTCATCTATTCGACCCATGGCTGTTCGGATAGATATCTCAGCCGCTCGAAGTTTTTCTTCTGCCTCAGCCTTCTCGGCATCGTAGCGGGCTATTCCAACCAATCCTGATATCATTTTTCTACGTTCGTGAGAAGAAACTTCAGCCATGCGTGTGATGGTTCCCTGCACAACAACGTTGTGTCCAGTCGGGCTGATTCCAGCCATAGACAGTATATCAACAATGCGGGACCTTGAAATCCTTCTTCCGTTGAGACGATAAACGCTTTGACCGTCCCTGTAGACTTCACGAGAAACGGTTACGGTGCTTGTGTCAACGGGTAGGCGGTTGTCAGAGTTGTCAAATTGAATCACAACTTTTGCGGCTTTCGCTTTCTCTACATGCCCTTCCGGGGAACCGTGAAATATCAGTTTGGCAAGGCTTTCGGCGCGAAGTCTTCTAGCGCTCAGCTCACCTAAGCCAAACAAAACGGCGTCAGCAATATTGGTTTTTCCGCTTCCGTTCGGTCCGGTGAGGACAGTGAAGCCTTTATCCAATATGATGCTAGCGGTTTTCGGACGGAAGGACTTGAAGCCTCTCAGTTCGATTTTCTTAATGTAAGGCATTTTCCTCTAAGCCGCCCTCGGTTTTTTCATAGCGGGAGTTAACCTATCATTTTACAATCTTTCTATAAATATCTTCTATAAATAAAATATGCATGGTAAACGGGTTTTAACTATTTTGTTGCAAAAGCTTCGAGGGTTTTCATCTTTTTCTCGTGCCGCGGAACTTTTCAGCCATTTTTTTGACAAAAGATTTTATACTTTCCCTATCCCCGTAGACGAGCATATATCCGTTCTTTTGCATTTTGCACGAAAGTTTGTTTTCCTTGACAAGGCTTTCAACGTCTTCCCTGGGAGTATCTTTCGAAATTTGAATTCGCACCCAGTTTTTATCTCGTGGGAGTCCGGGAACAAATCTGGGAGTTACTTTCTCTTTTTCCTCGATTTTTGTTTTTCTCGCTTTCTCAAGTTTTCTCAACCACCGCTCGACAAATCCTGTTCCTAATTTTTTTTGTGCCACAAGAATGGCGTAGGATTCGACATTTCTCAGATAGGTTTCAATTCTTGGAATGTTTTCTATGTGGGTTGGGTCTGCTTTTAGAATTTGTATCATGGTTTTGGCTGAGCGTAGGTCGTTCATCACGTCGGTTGGGATTTTCTCACCTTTTTTCCGAAGTTCGGTAAGTAAATCAGCTAGAACCTTCCAGTTTTCTTCATAACTCATATTCTTATGCCACTCTCCGTTCCAGAGCCATATAAAATATAATAGAATAGAATCACACTTTAAACTTCGGATGCTTGTAAAAGAGGTGATCCATAGGCTTTTAACGAAAAGGTTTTTTCACCGAAGAGTGGAGATATCCCCCGCAAACTCCCCTTTTTTATGAATGCCCTCTTATGAAAGCATAGTTTTGATTGGAGATGTCTCCTGCAATTTCCCTTTTTTAGATCCTACTAGTAGGATAGACCGCGGGTTGGATTTGAACCCACGCAGACA
>JACUTO010000054.1 GCA_014859755.1 Candidatus Bathyarchaeota archaeon | reverse complement strand
GCAACGCTGGGTAAGACAGCGGTGAATCCGACGATTGAGATGTGGGCTCGGTGGGCGGCTGCAAAGGCGTCGTTAACAAAAACGTCGGCTAGTGGAGCCAACTTCTTCACGAATTCAGACTTTGCATGATCCTCGGGCGAGCCCTTCTTTCGTTCGTCTGCGAAAGTTCGAACATTATCTAAAACGAGAACCTCACCGCTCTTTAATTCCTTGATGGCTTTTTGAGCCTTTTCTCCGAAAACGTCGTCCACGTATTTCACCAGCTTGTCCGATATTTTGCCGAGGATTTCGGCGTGTTGCTTGAGTGGAATGAAGTCTGGTTCTCCCGGTCTGCCTTGATGCGCCAAAATTACGGTTTTTGCACCCTTCTGGACCAGCTCATTGATGGTTGTTTCCGCGTGTGCTCGAATTCTTGTGTCGTCGAGGATTTTTTTGGTTTCTGGATCAATTGGCGAGTTGAAGTCTACTCTAACCAAAACGGTTTTGTCTTTAAAATTAAGGTCGTCCATGGTTAAGAATTTGGGCATTCTCTCACCTCATGCATTTAAGGAAAGTGAATGTTTGAATTCGGAATGTTTTATGGGCTTGTTGGGTCACGCGGCCATCTTGCAGATTTTTTCGATCATCCGAACCATCTTGACTGAGTAGCCCCATTCGTTGTCGTACCATGCAAGCACTTTAACTAGGTTTCCAATGACCATGGTGGAGAGTCCATCTACGATGGCTGAGTATGGATTGTGTACTAAATCTGATGACACTAGGGGCTCTTCAC
Organism: Candidatus Bathyarchaeota archaeon; assembly: GCA_014859755.1. Classification (GTDB taxonomy): domain Archaea; phylum Thermoproteota; class Bathyarchaeia; order Bathyarchaeales; family Bathyarchaeaceae; genus Kmv02. The sequence goes on along the minus strand of JACUTO010000054.1, from coordinate 8,375 downwards.
TGTAGTCCAAGATTCCTTTCAGCTCTTTTTTAGCGGCCTCCTTAAATGCCGCGTTGACTTCTTCTTCGGTAACCTCTCTTTTCAGCGTTGCTACAAAATCAACTATAGAGACGTTGGGTATCGGGACGCGTAAGGCCATCCCATTCATTCTCCCTTCAAGCTCAGGAAGCGTCAGGGTCGCGGCTACCGCTGCTCCGGTGGTTGTTGGTATCATGTTGAAGGCTGCTGCTCTGGCTCGTCTTAGGTCTCTGTGTTGCATGTCGAGGAGTCTTTGATCGTTGGTAACTGCGTGAACCGTTGTCATGAGGCCTGCTTTGATACCGAATTTATCATTTAGCACCTTGGCTACGGGCGCTATACAATTGGTCGTGCATGAAGCTAAGGAAATTAAATTGTGCTTTTTCGGGTCGTATTTATCGTCGTTTACACCAAAAACCACGGTTAAGTCGGCGCTTTTAGCTGGACTCATTGGCGCAGAAACCAGTACCTTCTTGGCCCCGGCTTGCAGGTGTTTTGAGGCTGCTTCTCTTGCTCTGAACCTTCCCGTTGATTCTACTGCCACATAGACGCCCATTTCTTTCCAAGGCAGCTTCGCTGGATCTGGCTGGGCCAGAACCTTCAGCTCTTTTCCGTCGACAACGAGAGCCCCTTCCTTGGCTTCCACATCGAAGGGTGTTCTGCCGTGCACGGTGTCGTTTTTTAGGAGGTGTGCCAGGGTTTTGGCGTCGGTTAGGTCGTTGACTGCTACAAAGTTTATGTCTGCTTTGGTTTCAAGAGCCGCTCGGTATAGGAGTCGCCCTATTCTTCCGAACCCGTTTATGGCTACATTTAGTTCCATTCCTTGATCACCTTTATCAGATTGTCAACTTTATTTGCATTTCACCATATTAATTTTATTGCGTGCGTTAGGAAGCTGAGAATACAAAAATAATGTGCGTGCATATAGCACGACGAATCTCTTGAGTAGCAAAGGTCGCTCGAAGACTGGCGAAAATCGAAAATTTAAGAAATGGATAGTTAATTATGTATACCAGTTTCTAACAGAGAGGAGAACAAGCTTGAAAAAGGCGCTGCAGACTGTGAAGTTCAAGGAAATGGAAAAAAAGATTTTTGAAGTTACGTTGATAACCGAAAGACTGTGCGAAATCTGCGACAGAATAATAGACACAAAAGAAAAGGTGATGAAGACTATCCATATTTCTGATCGCAGGGACTATGACAATTTGTTAATGAGAGCAAAGATATATGATCGCGCCGAGGTAGACATTGAAAACAACAAGATTTACTTTCACACTCACGACTATCCAGGCGATGTTCACCCAAGTTGCATAGAGAAATTGTAGTACAAATAATTACAAATAGAATTTTGTATATAATAAGGAGGTAATTTTATTAATACGAGTTGTTCTAATCACTAAGGCTTGAAGGTGATTTCGTGGTTCACATAGAAGAGACTGTTGAAATCAAAGCGCCTGTAGAAAAGGTTTGGGCTCTCGTATCTGACGCTGAGAGGATTCCTGAATGGGCGAAGGGGTACACCGAGAAGGTGACGATCACCTCTAAGCAGCTTAGAGGTGTAGGCGCGACTACACACGAAGTCGGTGTTGCTTTTGGCAAACCGTATGAAAAGGATTTTATAGCCACAGAGTGGGTGGACAAAGAGAAAATCGTTTTTGAAAACACTACTGGCTGGCCTTGGAAGGGATCATGGATCATGAAACCCACTAAAGAAGGAACCCTGTTTACGTATACCGTGGACTTTGAGCTACCTTTTAAAGCGGAGAGACTGAAAGAAGTTTTCCGCAAGAGATATGAAGAACTGCTTGAAAAATGGGTGCAAAACATAAAGAACATTGTTGAAAAGAAGTGAATTGCTAAAGAACTGCGAGCCACTATCTACATCCTTTAATTACAATGACTACGAAAAATTGTCAACGAGAGCTAAAGTGTATAATCGAGCTGAAGTAGACCTGAAAAGAATAGAGTTTGCTTTTGTGGCTACGTAACCGGGCGATACCCATCGAAGTTGTAGAGAAAAATTATAGCTATACGGGTTTTATGTGGCATTACAAGACTGCGTAAAGGTATCCGTGCTCTTTTTCCCCAACTTCTGAAACTGCACCGGCCTTTCTGAGAGAGATTATGTGCCGCAATATTCGGTCAGGAGGAATATCTGTCGTTTCTGAGAGTTCTTTGATAGTCATTGGACCTTTTTCTTTTATCGCGCCTATGAGCATCTGTCGTTCTATTTCATCCTTCATTATGTTGTCCACCACTGCGTGATATCTTTCTTCATCTATTTTTACTCCAACCTGTGATATCCCCATAACCCATCTGAGTCTCTGCATCCTCAGGGCTTCGATTGCTGCGTCAGTTGTCTTTTTTAAGGGACTGGGGCCAAGGTCTTTGATTTGCCTTGTTACGTTTCTAATTAATGCTGCGAATTTTCCTCCTTCACCAGCTGATACCCATTCTAGTACAAGTCTCTCCGGTTCGATTCCAAGGTGTTTAAGAATGTCCTCAAGGAAATTGAACCTTCTTTCCATAGCGTAGTTCCCTTTTACATAGTGGCAGTCTCCAGGGTGACATCCGGCAACCAGAACTCCGTCTGCGCCCCATCTAAACGCCGAAAGAATAAACGTTGGGTCTATTCGTCCAGTGCACATGACTCTGATTACTCTCACATTCGTTGGATATTCAAAACGGCTTGTACCCGCTAGGTCTGCCCCTGCATACGCACACCAGTTGCAGCAGAAGGCTACGATAACCGGTTCGAATTCTGCTTTTTCCGTTACGGTTTCTACCATTAAGCTCCCCCCATCTCAAATTCTTCCGAAACTAATGCGGCTTTGACTTGTGCAAGAAGCTGTTGGTCACCGTAGTGACACATGGTTATGGCTCGTCTTGGACACTCCGCTGCGCACACACCACAGCCTCTACAAAGAACATCAACGATTTTAGACTTGCCTTCTTCGACTCGAGGCGCGCCGTACGGACATAATTCTTCGCACAACCCGCATCCAATACACAAGTCTTCGTCTACCACAGCCGTGATGGCCTCTGACTTCATTTTTTTGTTAGCCATCAAAATGGCTGCCCTCGCTGCGGCTGCTTTGGCCGATGTTATGCTTTCAGGGACGTCTTTGGGTCCTGAAGCGACTCCTGCGAGGTATATTCCGTCCATGGTGGTGTCGACGGGTCTCAGTTTTAGGTGGGCTTCCATCAGAAAGCCGTCTGGGCTTATTGGTATTTTGAGCATTCGTGCCAGTATTATCTCATCCTTGTGGGGGACTAGAGGTGTTGAAAGCACAACGTAGTCACATAAGAATTCGGCTTCCCTGCCGGCGAGCATGTCGTAGGCTAAGACTTGAAGCCTTTTGTCCGGCGTCTCTGTGACTTCAGGGGTTACTATTTCAAGGATTTTTATGAATTTCACCTCTAGGTCGCGGGCTTTTGAGTAGAAATCTTCGTATTCTTTGTATACTCTCAGATCACTGTAAAGGATGATCACGTCTGTTTCGGGAGACACTGTCTTGATTAGAATGGCGTTTTTGATGGCGTTCATGCAGCAGATTCTGGAACAGTAAGGCCATCCTTCCTCTTTCTTCGCCCTCAGAACCTTTTTTAACAGTTTAGCGGTATCGGATTTGGGAAAACTCGCAAGTTCGTATCCACGTATTTCACCCTTCCTAGCGCCTACACACTGTATCATTACAACTCGCTCAGGCTTTCCAAGCTTTCCCTGTCTGAGCAATCGGTCTAGCTGTAGCTGTGTTATAACCTGGTCATAAACCCCGTATTGATACAGTCCTTTCGCTGGTTCATAATTTAGACCGCCGCAAGCAACGATTATTGTGCCTACCTCAAGTGGGATTTTCTCGCCTTTCTTTGTCGCTGTGACGTTAAAGTTTCCGACGTAACCGCTAACTTCTTCCACGGTTGTCGAGGTCATTAATTCAATGTTTTTGTGTTTTTTCACCGCGTCGATGATAGGTCCTATAATTTTTGATGCTTCTTCCATGGTTGGATAGAGCTTATAGAGCCTCCGAACGTATCCGCCTACCTCTTTTTCTTTTTCGATTAAATAGACTTTGAAGCCTTGGTTAGCTAATGTGACGGCAGCGGCCATTCCAGCTATGCCTGCGCCGATTACAAGGGCGGAATCCCTTATTTCTACTTCGGGTTCTGTTTGTGGCTCCAGCCACATGGCCCTTGCTATGGCCATTCTCACAATATCCTTGGCCTTTTCTGTTGCTTTTTCTGGTTCCTTTGGGTGGACCCAGCTACATTGTTCTCTTATGTTTGCCATTTCGAAGAGGTATGGGTTTAGTCCGGCTTCTTTGCAGGCGGATCTGAACAATGGTTCATGGGTTCTTGGGGTGCATGAGGCGACGATAACCCTGTTGAGACCGTATTTTTTTATGGCGTCTTTGATGCTGTCTATGCCGGCTTCAGAGCAGGTGTATAGATTGTCTTCGGCATAGGCGACATTTGGCAGAGTCTTTGTGTATTCCACAACTTTTGGAACTTCAACTACGCCACCTATGTTGACTCCGCAGTGGCATACGAACACTCCAATTTTAGGCTCCTCTTTCATCAAGTCACTCTCCACTCACTATGACTTCAGCCGCCCTAGAGGCCGCCGCACTTCCTTGAGATACTGAGTCCGGGATGTCTCCGGTTTTAGGTCCTAAACAGTAACCACAGGCAAAAATTCCTGGAACAGTAGTATCCACAGGTTCACTAATGCTACTTGACGGCTTGAGAAATCCGTACTGATCAACTTCTATTCCCAAGACTTTGGCTAAATCTCCAACATCCTTTCTTGGTATTAAAGCCGCGGAGAGCACAACTAAATCAAAATTCAAATTTTCTATTTTCCTTGTTACCGTATCTTCATACCATATGCTGAGACCTTTTGTTTCCGGATCATAAGTTATTTCGCCTGGGTTGCTTCGGATAAACCTTATACCGTACTCGGTCTTGGCTCTATTTACAAATTCTTGAAAACCTCTTCCAAACGCTCGAAGATCTATGTAGAAAATGCAAACTCTAGCGCTAGGATCGTGTTCCTTAATTAGAACAGCGTCTTTGACCGCATACTTGCAACAAATGCTGGAGCAATACGGGTTCCCATGTCGCCTATCTCTTGAACCCACACACTGTATGAAAGCAATTGTTTTGGGTACCTTTCCGTCAGAGGGCCTTACTAAGTGTCCCCCAGTTGGACCAGACGCGCAAAGTAAGCGCTCTAACTCTAAAGCCGTTATCACGTCTTTGTGGCGTCCATAACCGTATGGCGGAATCTGAGAGGGGTCAAAAATATCGAAGCCCGTTGCTACTATGATGCCGCCAACTTTCAATTCGATCTCTTCTGGTTTTTGGTCGAGATCAACCGCTCCAGCTTCACACACTTTTTCACAGAGCCCACATTCTATGCAGTTTTCTTTGTCAATCGTCATTGTCCTAGGCACCGCTTGTGGAAAAGGCATGTAAATGGCTTTTCGCATCCCAAGCCCCCCATCAAATTCGTTTGGAACCTCCACCGGACAGTTATCTACACACATGCTACAACCAGTGCACTTTGAGATATCCACGTATCTGGGCTTTTTGACAACCTTCACTGTGAAATTTCCCGGTGATCCTTTGACTTCTTTCACTTCGGAATACGTGAGCAGTTCAACGTTTGGATGGTGAGAACAATCAATCATTTTAGGCGCAAGGATGCACATTGAACAGTCCATTGTCGGAAATGTCTTATCCAGTTGAGCCATTCTGCCGCCTATGCTCGGAGACTTCTCCACAAGATATACTTTGATTCCTCGGCTTGCCAGATCAAACGAAGCCTGTATGCCCGATATTCCTCCTCCAATAACCAATACGGCTGGTTGTCCCAACATTATCCCTCCTGCAATCGATCCTCTAGAAGCGGATTTAACGGAACCCTATGCGACTTTATTTCCCACTCATCTAACTTCATTCCCATCGCCATCCTAAGAAGCTCTGCAAAGTGCAGAACAGGTAGGCTATACTCCTCTTTAAAGTGCCTTTTGATCTCCAATTGGCTCATATCGAGCTCTAGGAAGCAGAATGGACAAACCGTAACGATGCATTCTGCACCCGCATTTTTGATGCTGATAAGCTTCATTCTCGCCACGTCTCTCGCGAGTTCGTCATTTATGCCTCGTAGGGGTCCTCCGCAACAGCTCTGTCTACGGTCATAATCTATCGTTTCAGCGCCAGTAGCCCTTACAAGGTCATCTAATGCATCAAATTCTCTTTCACCAAAATGTATCCTCTTAGGTTTTGTTAGGTGACATCCGGGCTGTGTTGCGACTTTTAACCCCGTGAATGGTTTCTTAACAGCGTCTTTAATTCTATCTACCCCTACGTCATCATAGAGAACGTCAATCATGTTTTTAACATCAATTTTTCCTTTATACTCTTTACCCACTTCCGCAAGTACTTTATTTACCTGATCCTTGAGTGCAGGATCTGACTTTAACATGGTATTTACCATCAAAAGTGACTCGTAACAGTCATTACATAGAGTCACGATGTCAAGGCCCATCTCTTCCCCTATGCAAAGGTTCCTTGCGGCTAGTGCCAACCAACTCATATAGTCCAGCGACTGGATACCAAACGGCGCACAACAGTTAGTCCCTTCCATTTCAACGAGCTCAACCTCGAAAGCGGGCATAATTTTTCTGACTGAAACCTCGTAGTTGGGCTCTCTCGCAGGTATGAGGCAACCCCAAAACATAGCGTATTTCATTCTTTCACCGTCCGTTTAGAGGCCATCATTTTATCAAGCCCTGTCTTTTTCAAGATTTTTTGAACTTCCTCTGTCGCTGTTGAAGGAGTCTCAGATAAGCCCAGTTTCTCTCTTTTTTTGATCATCATCATAGTGGGAGTTACGACACATCCTGTTTTGATAAGATTTCCTGCTTGAGCTGCAAATCCGTCGGGGACGTTTCCTTCTCGCACAGCAAGGTTTCTGATGGCGAACATGACTTCAGCGACGTCGCCGCCTTGGGGGCATCTGTCTAAACAGGTGAAACAGGATAGGCAGTACCACGGTAATTTAGTGCGTAGGACTTCGTCTCGCGAACCTAAGATGATCGTTTCCATTAGTTGTCTTGGATTATGCTCGTCGACTAATCTTGCAATGGGGCAGCTGCTTGAGCATCTCCCGCATTGGATACACGCGAGAATACCTTTGCCTCTTGGAGTGTTCGCAACTTCATGCATAAAACCGGGTTCCAGTTCGCTCAGCTTCGTCACCTCTCTTAGAGAGGTATTGCATTAAACTTTAAATTAATATACTTTACCCTAAAAGCGTTTTTGACGGCTTTTTTTGTCAAGTGACCATTTTTGCGCGTGCACGCAGTTCGAAAACACGCAAAGAATATATAGTCGTATATATTGGTATATAGAGAAGTGATTTCTATGAGTTTGCCGTTTAAAGAATTGAACAGCATGATCCAAACCGTGCCGTGGGAATTTGTTTATCAAGCAAGGTGCCCAACGTGCGACACTATACTAAAATGGTTTGACCCTGAATCGGTTGCTGGCGCCCGTATTTTAATGGCGCTGTGCGGCAAATGTGGGATTTATTATCAGGTTCGTATCGAAAAAAAGTGGCTTAGTTGCGATTCCTACGATCGTTGCAATAACTGCGCTTGTTGTTGCATAGAACCAGAAAGGTGGAGAAAACCCGTTTAAACACCTTGAAATCACTCAATGAGCCCTGCGAATTCGTTCACCTTCTTTATCTCTCTACGTTTTTGGCGTCGTTCGGTTAAAATGAGTGTATTTTGCTAACAGCGTGGATATTTAGGCATCGTGGGCATGGCACACAACCTTGTCCTGTGCCGCGACCGTATTTGAGTTGTAAATATTTTTAAGAGAAAGGTAAACATGACAATTGTCATATCTTTTTCACATCAGATACTGCTGTTGTAAAAAGGTGCGTCATGCGAATTTGTTCACTCCATTTTCTCCAACTTAGAATTATCCAAAGCACTTTTCCAGAGCCGTCTCCAGAGCCGGTCTTCTTACTTCTGTTCCTCCAACATCTTTACCGCCTTGTCATTACGAGGCGCTTCTAAGAGGCTTCGTTATTTCTTCAACTTTGTGGCTGACAGCATCGGTGATGATGTCTGAGACACTGGCTGGTCCAATTAAAGAAAGATTTATACTGGGAGAAATACACGAGGTTAGTTTCTAAAGGAAAGGTCAGCTTTGAACAACATGGTCTGGCTCAGCGGTGATAAAGTTTCTGCCATGAAGGAAAAACATCTAGTGGGCTGGCATTATGTTAATAAGGCAGTTTACTTACGTAGAAACTCTAAAAAGTTAAAAAATAGGCGAAA
>JACUTO010000053.1 GCA_014859755.1 Candidatus Bathyarchaeota archaeon | reverse complement strand
TATGGCTGAAATGGGCTTAAGGACACGAATGCTAGTTAAAGACGTTATGTCCAGTCCAGTCATCACAGTTGACGAAGACGCCACCGTTGACAAGGCAGCTCAACTCATGGCTAAAGGCCATATCGGTTGCATCATCGTAACCAGCAAGGAAGAAAAGCCCTTGGGCATCATAACTGAAACTGATTTCGTCACACGAGTTTTAGCCAAAAACATCCAGCCAAGCAAACTAACCGCCAAGGAAGTGATGACGTCACCCCTCATCACAGTAGACCCCGATGAGACTCTAAGCGAAACCGCTAGACGAATGAGTCAACTCAATATTCGAAGGTTAGGCGTCATGTACAAAGGAAAACTCGTCGGGATAATCTCCAGTAAAGATATCTTAGCTATAACCCCTGAACTCATCGAAATCATCCAAGAGAAAGCGCGTATAGAGAGAGGAACCGCGGTGGAAGTGGGTTCAGAGTCTGTTCCTCTGGCAGGATCCTGTGAACATTGCGGAAGATGGTCCGACGGCCTCACTGAGGTTGAGGGAAACTTTCTCTGTGAAGAATGTCGAATAGAGCTCAAGAGTGAATATTGAGGGCTAACTATTTGCTTGTTCAAGACGTAATGAATCAAAGTTATCCTCTATTATATAAGGACGAGCTTGCCATCAAGACTCAGGATGACGTTAAAACACTTCTCTAAAGTAATGGAGACTCCAATTTGGCTCTACGTCGCGGTGGAAGACGAGAAGCTTTTCGACGCCGCTTAAGAGAAAAGAAACCCCTAGACTTGAAGGCTCACCCTTCCAAGAGACGTGAGGGAGAAATAATGACCATAGCGAAGAGTCCGGTGATTACTATGGCAACCACCACACCAGTATACGACGGAATACGAATCATGGTTAAAGAAGGATTCCGCAGGATACCCATTGTTGATCCTGGAACCAAAAGACTTCGAGGCATAATAACAGCCTCCGACATCATCAACTATCTTGGCGGAGGAGAAAAGTTTCAGATAATCCAACGGGAACACGCCGGCAACTTCTTCAAGGCGATAAATGAACCAGTTAGACATATAATGACCCCAGAAGTGTTTTCAGTTTATACCTCTGCCAAAATTAGCGACGCAATAGACATAATGGTAAAACACAAAGTTGGTGGCCTACCCGTTGTTGATAAAGAAAGTCGCGTCTGGGCCATCATAACCGAGCGAGACATAGTCACAATCTTCGGAAGAATGATAAGCGGAGCCAAAGTTTCAGACTTGATGTCCAAAAAAGTTGTAACAGCAACGCCCAAAACATCCATCTTGAAAGCTGAAAAAAAGATGATCAAAAACGGCTTCAGAAGACTACCCATCGTTTCAGAGGGAAAACTCGTTGGCATAGTTACCGTTATGGATATCCTACGCTTTTTCGGTTCCGGCAAAGTTTTCCAGCACCTACAATCGGGAACCATCGATCACGTTTTGCAAACACCAGTCATCGAAACAGCTGTAAAAGATGTTGTAACGGTTGACCGTAACGTTGACGTAGGTGAAGCTGCGCAACTCATGTGGGAGAAGGGCATCGGCGCTCTGCCCGTACTGGAAAACGAGAAACTGATTGGGATAATAACCGAGCGGGACTTCTTTAAACTAATCGCATAATGTAAAGCACTTCAATAATCCTTAACCCATCAAAAACTTGAGGTTGAATCTTGCCAGTTGATATGGTCCTCCATAATGCCAAAATCTACATCCGTGGAAGAATTGTTGAGGCAGGACTAGCCATAGATGAGGGAAGAATAATCAGAATAGCGAAGGAAACAAACCTCCCTCCAGCCTCGACAAAACTGAATTTGAAAGGACACGTAACGCTTCCAGGTCTGATCGATTCCCATGTACATCTTCGAAACCAGCAGCTAGCCTACAAAGAAGATTTTTTCAGCGGAACAGCGGCGGCAGCAGCAGGCGGCGTAACCCTAACCATCGACATGCCCAACAACAAACCCGTGACCATGGACTCAATTTCCCTTAGAGAGCGCATGAGACTAGCGGAAAGACGAGCAGTTGTCAATGTTGCCTTCTATTCAGCTTTTCCGCAGAAACTGGAAGAAGTGCCTTCAATAGTTAAGGAGGGCGCTATGGCCTTCAAGCTTTACATGTCAGAAAAAATCGGGGGACTAGACATCGACGACGATAAGCTGTTGCTGCAAGCCTTCAATAGGGTTGCGAAGATGGGAGTTCCCGTCGCAGTGCACGCTGAAGACAGGAAAATCCTTGAAACCAAGAGAAGAGAAATGGAAAAAACGGGACGTAAAGATGTGGAGGCCTACGTAAAGGCTCGTCCACCTGAAGCTGAGGCACAGGCAATAAAGCGCATCGTTCAACTCGCAAAGAAATCGGGAGTTCAGGTTCATTTTTGTCATGTAAGCTCAGCAGTCGGGTTAAACGCCTTTTTAACGGCGAAAAAAGATGGTCTCCCTGTCACTTGTGAAGTCACTCCGCATCATCTTCTCTTATCTTTGGAACATTTGAAACGTTACAGAACTTTAGCACTTACTAATCCTCCGTTGAGAACAAGAAAAGATGTCATAGCTTTATGGAGTGCCCTCAAACAAGGCTTCATCGATGCCCTAGCCTCGGACCACGCTCCGCACACAGTTGAGGAGAAGGAAGTCGAGTCGGTTTGGGACGCAAAGCCAGGCATACCTGGACTTGAAACAACCCTTCCCCTTTTACTAACTCAAGTGAGCGAAGGTCGCCTGACAATTGCAGATCTAGTGAGACTAACCTCAGAAAAGCCGGCAGAGATATTTAATCTGAGGAACAGAGGATGCTTAGAGGAAGGAAACTGGGCTGACATTGTGGTGGTGGATATAAACCGAAAATACAAAATCGACTCATCAAATTTCTATTCAAAAGCCAAGTATTCTCCCTTTGACGGATGGAGCGTTAAAGGCAAACCAACAAAAACCTTTGTAAACGGACAACTTGTTATGGACGAAGGCGAGATAGTCGCAAAGCCTGGAACCAGTCAAATAGTCCGGTGGAAAGGTTGAAATTCATAACAGATGGCATGCTTGGAAAGCTTACCCGCTGGCTTCGTATGCTTGGCCACGACGTCGAATACTCCAGATCTGACGATGACAAGAAACTTATCGAAAATGCAAAATCCGAGAAACGCGTTCTGCTTACCCGAGATCTCAAACTTTACCAGCAGGCCATGACGCATGGCGTAGACGCCGTCTTAGTTGAAGCAGCAACCGGAGCCGAAAAGCTTGCTGATTTGGCAAGGCGATTCAATTTCAACCTTGAAATCGACGTCACTGTTTCCCGCTGCCCTAAATGCAACGCAAAAATTAAGCCGATTTCTAAAGACATAGTCATTGACAGAGTTCCCAAGGCAACATCCACCTATTACAATGAGTTTTGGGAGTGTCCAAGATGTGGGCAGATATATTGGCAGGGAGCCCACTGGAAAAGAATAGAGAAAACTTTGAAAGAAGCTAGAAAAAGCACTTGAAACATGGTGACGATTTTTCGATAGGGCTTCTTTTTAAACCTATCTTTTAATCGCTTTTTCCTTTCCATCACCCTTCAGATATCTTTCTCTAATTTTTGTTGCTAATTCGCTGTCTTCGATCACCAACGCCCCGCGATAACCACACTCTTTGCATTCCCAAATAGACCATAGCTGGGGAAGCCCACTCGCCCAGTATACCTCAGCAGAACCGCATTTAGGACAAAACTTCAATTTGAAACCTAGTTAATTTTAAGTTTGAAGAAGCCACTTGAGGGGAATGTCTTGATAGGTTCCGTCCGGTAGCGTTCTACGGATGGTGATGGGAAGTATCCCTATGTCAAGTTCTTGAAGGGCGATGTCAATGGGGCTTGCACTGCTTTCGGGAGTCTCTACGAGGATGGGAGCACCCATAGCTATCTGTAGAGACCTAGCTCCCACTACTCGAGCTCTTTCAAAACGGGTGAGCTTGGGAGGACCAATCAAAACTTTCTTCTCTTTGCTCGTTTCGCTAGTACGCCCCTGCACCTTGAGGCATCATTCCAGGTCCCCCCGGAGGACCCCCCGGCGGCATTGGGGGTGCCTTCATTTTGCCGGATGCTATTATGTCATCGATTTTTAGAAGCATGGATGCGGCTTCGGTACAGGATTTGATTATCTGTTTTTTGACTACAATGGGTTCGAAGACACCCAGTTCGTTCATATTCTCAACTTTGCCTGCGTGAACATCAACTCCCGCCCAAACTTCTCCCTTCTCATGGCGAGCCCGAAGCTCAGATATGATGTCGATAGGGTCAAGCCCAGCGTTCTCGGCTAGCGTGGTGGGTATTGCCTCAAGCGCCTCGGCGAAGCACATGACCGCAAGTTGTTCTCTTCCAGGAAGCGTCTCCGCGTATTCCTTGAGTGCTTTGGCGACTTCCATTTCCGGTGCACCGCCTCCAGCCACGATCTTGGGTTCTTCAACCACATCGCGTGCAACGCAGAGTGCATCATGTAACGAGCGTTCTGCTTCGTCGACTATTCTTTCGGTTCCGCCTCGTATAAGAATGGTGACTGCCCGTGGATTTTTGCAACCTTCTATGAAAGTCATTTTGTCGTCGCCGATTTTTCTCTCTTCTACGAGTTGGGCGTAACCAAGATCCTTCTTGGTCATGTCGTCTAGGCTTGTGATGACTTTTCCTCCAGTTGCCTTTGCCAGTTTCTCCATGTCTGATTTTTTAACTCGACGGACAGCTAGGACATTTTTCCGGGAGAGGAAGTGTTGAGCCATGTCGTCGATGCCCTTTTGGCAGAGAATGACGTTGGCGCCTTTCGCGGCGAGTTTTTCCACCATTTCTTTTATCATGTTCTCTTCCTGTTTTAGGAAGGCGTCCATCTGCTCTGGACTTTCTATATTAATTTTGGCGTCGAATTCTGTTTTCTCGATTTCAAGGGGAGAGTCTAGTAAAGCTATTTTGGCTTTTTCCACCCTTTTTGGCATGCCCGAGTGAACCACTTCCTTGTCGAGGACAACGCCGTTTATGAGTTTTGTATCAGTCAGGGCCTCACCGGCTTTTTTCTCCACCTTGACATCGTCAATGTCCACTTTGAATCCATCTTCAACTTTTTCGGCGACTTGGAGAATCGCTGAAGAAGCTATTTTGGCGAGGTATTCTTTGCTTTCAGCCACCAGCTTGCTAGCCATGGAAGTCATAGCAACTTTTTCTATGAACGTTTTGTCGGTCGAACCTACTGAGATGGCGATTTTTTCAAGGGTTTCGAGGGCCTTGTCGGCGGCTTTTCGGTACCCGTCTATGATAACGGTTGGATGAACGTTTTTCTCTATTAGGTCTTCAGCCTGTCCAAGCAGTTCTCCTGCTGTGATAACGGCTGTGGTGGTTCCGTCCCCTACTTCGTCGTCTTGGGTCTTGGCTACCTCCACCATCATTTTTGCGGCGGGATGTTGAATATCCATTTCGTCTAGAACGGTGCGGCCGTCGCTGGTGATGGTTACATCGCCGAAACTGTCCACAAGCATTTTATCCATGCCCTTGGGTCCGAGGGCGCTCTTTACCGCCTCAGCGACTATCCGAGCAGCCATGATGTTAGCATGCTGGGCTTCCCTTCCTCGAGATCGAGATGCTCCTTCACGGAGTATGAGGACTGGTGTTCCAGCTAATTCTGAAGACAATCTCATTCACACCTTCTTTTTGTTGCGGAACACTAGAAACGCCCTTAAAATATAAGCTTTTCTAATTGTTTCACCAAAACTCTTAATTTGTTTTCGTTTTGTAAGCATGGTAAATGTTGTGGTGGTTGTGTATGGTTGATTTCAGCTTTACTGAGGAACAGGAGCTCATCAGAGAGGGTCTCCACGAGTGGTGTGAAAAGAATCGTTCATTAGAGAAAATCGGGGAAATCGACGAGAAACATGAGGCCCCAAAGGAAGTTATTAAGGGAATGGCCGATTTGGGCTTCTTTATGATGACTATCCCCAAAGAGCACGGCGGAACAGGCGCAGAAGGAACACTCAACATACAAGAACAATAATTGCGAGGGAACTCTTGGGAAAGAAGTATATACCCTATCGCTAGGCTTCTCAAACATTGTTTCCTTAAATTTTTTGCAAAGTCTTTTTCAAGGCTTCTATTAGGGCTGGAACTGTTTGGTACAGATTCTAACAAGTAGTAGTCGGACGCTTGAAACATGGGTGCTTCGGGGTTCTTGTTTATTGCTGTAACAATTGCCGATTCGTCTGCTGCAGCCATGAAGACATTAAATTCGATGCAAAAGTGATTTTTGGATTAGTATTTAAGTGCCGAAAACAATAAGCGATTCATTCCGAGAATTTAGGTTGTCCAGAGGGTGAGAAGCTTTGAAAAGAAAGACTAGAGTTATCATAATGGGGGCGGCTGGAAGGGATTTCCACAACTTCAACGTCTACTTCAGAAACAACGACGAATATGAGGTTGTGGCTTTCACCGCTGCACAAATCCCCGGCATCGAAAAACGGGAATATCCACCCGAATTGGCTGGTCCCAACTATCCAAAAGGCATACCAATATACTCTGAAGAAAAGTTGCCAGAACTCGTTAGGAAAAATCACGTGGACCAAGTAATTTTCGCCTACAGCGACGTTTCCCACGAATACGCCATGCATAGGGCATCTATAGTCTTGGCTAGCGGCGCCGACTTCAGGATCATGGGACCGTCAACCACCATGCTGAAAGCCAAGGTTCCAGTAGTTTCGATCTGCGCGGTTAGAACAGGATCTGGAAAAAGCCAAACCTCGAGAAGGGTTTGTGGAATTTTGAGGAAAATGACGTTTGACGTTGTTGTTGCGCGGCATCCAATGCCTTACGGAGATTTGCGCAAGCAAGCGTGCCAAAGATTTGCCTCGTACGAAGACCTAGACAAATACGAGTGCACCATTGAAGAGCGAGAAGAGTACGAACCTCACATTAACAATGGAATCGTAGTTTACGCTGGAGTTGATTACGAAAGAATTCTAAGAGAAGCAGAAAAGGAAGCAGACATCATCGTGTGGGATGGAGGCAACAATGACCTGCCCTTCTTCTCATCTGATCTACATATCGTAGTAGCTGATCCTCATAGGGCAGGCCACGAACTAACCTATCATCCCGGAGAAACAAACCTGAGAATGGCTGACGTTGTGGTCATCAACAAAGTAGACACAGCGGACCCCCTGAACATCGAAACCGTTCGAAAGAACATAACAAAAGTAAACCCAAATGTAATCATTGTAGAGGCAGCGTCACCGATAACCGTTGACAATCCAAAGCTTGTTAAAGGAAAAAGAGTCTTAGTGGTGGAAGACGGGCCAACTTTAACCCACGGAAACATGGCATACGGTGCTGGAACCATTGCAGCAAAAAGGTTAGGTGCAAGTGAAATAGTGGATCCACGTCCCTACGCCGTCGGTTCTATAAGAAAGGTCTTTAAAGAATACGCGCATTTGGGAACACTTCTTCCGGCTATGGGTTACGGTAAAGAGCAGATAGGAGAGCTCGAAGAAACAATTAACGCAACTCCCTGCGACGTAGTAGTCATAGGAACTCCAATCGACTTGATACAGTTGTTACACCTCAACAAACCAGCAATAAGAGCTAAGTATGAGCTTCAGGAGATTAGTAAGCCAAACCTTGAAGACATATTGAAACAGCAGTTCCCAAAAAAGTAGTGTATTTGAAATGAAAGGTGTTTGCAATGAGTGTGTCCCGCATACCCATCAAATTTACCATAGAAGGAATCGGCGAAGCAGAAGGAGAACTCATCCGCCATCTTGCCCCAAGAACAGTAGATGCCATATCCAAAAGGCTTCCAATAGAAGGGCGAGCAGCCCTCTGGAAAGAAGAAGTTTACTTTCAAATATCCGTGAAAATGGGAAAGGAAAAGGCTGAACCAACAGTTGAAAAAGGCGCCGTTGCCTATTGGCCCATGGGAAACGCTCTTTGCATTTTTTATGGTGAGTCACAACCCTACAGTCCTGTCAACATTGTTGGTCAAGTAATTAAGAATCTGGAATTGTTTGAGCGGGTGAAAAGCGGAACAAAAATTATGGTTGAAAAAATGTAATGTTGCTGTCTCGAGAAAATAGTTGACGATGATTACCGCTCTGTATACTGGATTCGTTAAATCTATATCTCGCCAATTTTGAAACTAACGAAGGGAATGGCATGTTTCCTTCCATGGACTTTTTGTTGGCTACGACTGCCATCATTATCGTGATAATCTGCTACGTCTTACTTCTTGCCAAATTGAAACCAGCAAATGAATCCTCTGAATTCTCCAAATTACTTCAAGAGACTTACGAAGATCTATCAGTCCAACGAAGGATGGAATTGTTGGAAAAAATCAAAGAAGAAAGGATAAAGGAATACTTGGACAGAAGAAAACGAAAACTTGGGGACTCTTGAATTCGAAGAGGGGTGGGAATAAAGCAACAAAATTTGCTAAGGAGAATTTAATCTCTATTTTCTATGTTTGCCGGTTTATATGGATGTGTGTTGCGCGCGCAAAATCGAAGTTCCGACTACGGGAACGTGAGTTCAGCCCATCTTTTCAAGTTTTCTTCACATTCTTTCTTTACGGCCTGGTCTTTGCTTGTGTCTCTTAACGTCTCCAAGAATTCGATGCGTTTTTTGACTGCCCTCATTTCTCCTTTGTCGTAGTAAAGTCTTCCTTCAATGAAATCTTTCATTTGTTGTGCCTTCTGTATGATGAAACCGGCAGCTTCGATAGGGTCGGCAACCGCGTATTTGTTTGCCCATATGGCTACTTCTGCTTCGCGAAGCTGGCTCAATCCGCCAATTTCACGGATTTGCCTGATATAGGTTCGTAGGAAATTGTAGTATTTGGCTGTCTTAATCAGCTTTAGGGCTTCTTTAACCTTGCGCTTGAAATCTTGGTTTCCGACAACTCTTAAACGATGCTTGTAGCCTTTTGCTATGAGCGCCCTAGCCTTCTTTACCTCCTCAACAGTGTAAACTCTTTCTGGAAATCCCATTGTGCTCATCCATCTTACTATTATACTTGAACGGCGCGCGCACACTGGCATGATTCAACCTTTTCGAAGATTTTCTTTCTAACTCAGATCATCCTCTTGCTTTGAAAACTTCATCTTCAAGTGTTTATTCCTCTTTTTCAATTCCAGCGAGAAACTTGGCAAGTTTCTTTTTCCACTCGATGGTCACTTCTCTTTCAATCATGATCCTCTGTGCTTGAGGCGAACCTGCACCGTGCATCGACTCGATTTGATATCCAAT
>JACUTO010000259.1 GCA_014859755.1 Candidatus Bathyarchaeota archaeon | reverse complement strand
TCGCAGCTTTTGGCAAAGTTTATTTTGTTCAGGTTCTAAAAGACTGAATGCGATTAAAAATGAAGTTTTCGTTTGTAAATCCAACTCCTTCTTCAGAATCCATGTACATGGTCCCAACGGCGTGGCCCCCCTTAGGCATCTTATACTGTGCGGGAGTCTTAATGAATGAAGGAATCGAGGTTTCCATACTTGATCAACCAGCAAAAGGATTTTCTCTAAATCAAACCGTAAGTTGGGTGAAAAAGGAAGATCCAGACATTCTAGGTTTTTCAGTTTTACTTAGCGCTGCGAAGGAGGCGCCAAAAATTGCGGAACGCGTGAAAGCGGAGAACCCAAACATTACAATCGTTTTCGGAAACTATCATGCAACTTTCAACGCTGAGAGAATCCTCAAAAAATATCCTTTCGTGGATGTCGTCGCCAGGGGTGAGGGAGAATACAGTGGCCTTGAACTTGCGAGGTGTTTGGAAAAAGAGGAAAACCTAAACGAAGTTCAAGGCATAACCTTTAGGAAAGCTGGCAAAATAATCTCCACCCTGGACAGGCCGTTAATTAAAAAAGTGGATGAGCTGCCCTTTCCAGATCGCAATTTGACAGGCGCTCAATATACCTCGACAATCTTTGGAGTGAAGGTTAACACCAAAAAATTTACCACCCTCGTTTCATCACGCGGATGTCCCTTTAGATGCAGCTTTTGCGGAATCAAAAAATTCGCTCGAGGAATGTGGAGGCCAAGGTCGGTTGAAAACGTCATTGAAGAATTGGAGTTCCTGCAAAGTGAAGGTTACGAACAATTTCTCTTTGCAGACGACAACTTTACCCTCAACGCTAAGAGGGTGTCAAAGCTTTGTCGAAGAATGAGAAAGGACGGAATGGACATTGAATGGTTCTGCGACTCGCGGGTGGATCACGTCAGTTATGACATGTTTAGGGAAATGGTGAAATCCGGATGTAGATGTCTCTTCTTTGGGATAGAAAGCGGTAACCAAAGGATCTTAGACTATTACAAGAAGGGAATCACTCCAGAACAGTCTGAAAGGGCTGTTCGCAAGGCTAGAAAGGCTGGTGTGGACATAATTGTGGGGTCCTTCATTGTTGGGGCTCCTGACGAAACTAGGCGCGAGATTGTGAACACTTTGCGGTTCGCAAATAAACTGGATATTGACGTGCCCGATGTTAACATTTTAGGGGCTCACACAGGAATCGACATATGGAATGACCTCGTGACTAAAGGACTTATCGACGAGGAAAAATATTGGGAAACCGGAGTTTGCATTCCTAGGGATTTGCCGACTCCTGTTCCCTATGAAGAAGTGCGTTCGCTTGTATACGAATATTTCCGAGCCTTCTATCTTCGCCCCAAACAGCTACTGACAGAAATATTGAGAACGTCAAAGAGCTCCTTCAGAATTGCGGCCATCCTTAACAACGTCGCCAATTTCAACCAATTCACTGAGACACTAAGTCAAGCAATCCGACGCGACTAAATACTAGTATTTCACGATACTATCTGATAGGCTTCACTCTAATAGAAAATCAGGCAAACACATAAGGAGGTGAAGTGAGTGGAACTTAAAACC
>JACUTO010000052.1 GCA_014859755.1 Candidatus Bathyarchaeota archaeon | reverse complement strand
CCTGAGGCGGGCAGGAGATTCCGGGTGGCCAAGCCCGGTTTTGTGATCCAAATACCTAGGTGTAAACACTACGGCTGTTTCCGTCATCTTGGCACTTCCAATGGAGGATATACCTTTTTGAAATTCTTTTCAATGTATTCTCGCAAGGTTAGCCCTTTCCTTTTCGCCAATCTTTGAAGGGCTTTATTCACTCCAGTCGTGTATTGAACCGCCTTTTTGGTTTTGTTAGCAATGAACAGAGGTATGCTGAGGTTTTGAGCCACCTCTCGCAAAACTTTTTTTCGAAGCCTGTCTTCAGCAGACTCAATCTTCAAACTCAGGGGCAAGCCTAATGAGAAATGCACAACGTCACGGTCCACGAATGGAAGCCGCAGCTCCACCTTATGGAAGGAGCAAACTTGGTTGTCCCTTTGAAAGTTTGTCTCGTAAGACTTCGCTACGTCGCGGTACATGATGTTCTGCACCGCCTCAACACCAAATTGTGCATAGTCTCTAAGATACCTCTGGTAACCTCCGAAAAGTTCGTCGCCTCCCTGCCCAGCCAAGAGAACATTACATCCCAGCTTCGATGCGTTTTCAGCCGTCCAATAAAATGGGATAGCTATGCTGGCTTTGACTGTATTGGGCTCCTCGATTAGCCACAAAACCTTTGGAAGAACCTGTTCAACATCGCTCATTGTGTACGTCTGAAGATGGAGGGGTAATCCCAACGCTTCTGCTGCGGTCTTTGCAAACTCGACTTCAGGCTGATTTTCTAAACCAACCGAAACAAGCTGAACGTTTATTCCACAATTTTTAGCTAGAACAGCGATGACACTGCTGTCTAGGCCGCCTGAAAAGGCTACCGCTACTTTCTCGAGGTCTGAAACCCTCTTCCTCGTCGATTCTAAGAGAAGATTTTGGAGGCGCTGAGCTGCAGTCTCCATGTCCACCTCTTCTTGGGGAGGCTGCGCTATGGTTTTGATTGGTTTGAAGGAGAAGCCTTGAGCGTTGACCACCGCTATTTGTCCTGGAGGAAACGACTTCACATTCCTTATCCCAAGCGTCCACAAAGCTTTACGTTCAGACGCTACAGCGCATGTTCTATTGTTTTCGCCATAATAAAACGGATTTGTTCCAAACATGTCTCGGCCAGCAATTATCTTGTTGGGAACCGCGATGGCAAAGGCGTAAGCCCCTTCAAGCTTTTTGATAACTTGGCTGACGTTTCTCTGGGGATTAGACCCAAGTTTTTCACCAATTTCGTTAACCTCTGATAAGTTGGGGGCGGGAAACAACCGACCTTCGAAAACAAGTGTGAAACCATCGCCTTGAACTGGTTGCGATTGATCTCTCGGGAGGATGCGGGAAAGATTATGACCCAAGACAACGCTAGAGCTAATGTTTTTGACGGCAATTTCCTCAATTGATTTAGCTGTTATCGCTGAGTTCGGCGTGGCAACTCCGTGGGCGTCAAATCCCCTATGCGTTAATTCCTTGAGCATGGCAACCGCCGTGGGAACAGCGTTTTCTCCCTTCCTGTTCACGGCAGCTACTATCGCACCCATACTCAGAAATCTCCGTCGAAGGATACCTTAATCAGCGAAACTGGTAAAGGTTAGTTTAATACATTTATGTATCGTTTCCGGAGGAGAGCGATGTTGCCTATTCTTCCAATTGATACGGGTCGTTACGGAACGCCTGAAATGAGGAGAATTTTTGACGAGGAAAATAGACTTCAAAAGATGCTAGAAGTGGAAGCTGCCTTAGCTTGGGCGCATAGCGAAATTGGAGACATTCCGAAACGAGATGCTGAAAAAATTGTGGAGACGGCCTCGACAAAGCATGTTAAGCTGAGTCGCGTGAAAGAAATTGAACGAGAAATCAAGCATGACGTAATGGCGCTGGTTCGAGCACTGGCTGAAGCCTGTGGACCAAGCGGGGCCTACGTTCACCTCGGAGCCACAAGCTCTGACATTCTTGACACGGCAACTGCCCTTCAGCTGAAAGAAGCTCTGAATCTTATTGAAAAAAGACTGAACGACGTAGAAACGGTTCTGATTAAGAGAGCGGAACAATACAAGGAAACCATGATGATGGGCCGGACTCACGGCCAGCATGCCCTACCAATCACGTTAGGATTCAAGTTCGCTGTCTGGATGAGGGAAGTGGCTAGGCACTTTCAACGTCTCCAAGAGTGTAGAGAGCGTCTAATAGTTGGGAAGATGAGTGGCGCCGTCGGAACCCAAGCCGGCTTCGGTCCACACGCACTGAAAATACAGGAACTTGTCATGAAAAGATTGGGCGTCAAACCAGCTGAGATTTCCACGCAAATCCTACAGAGGGATCGTTACGCTGAATTCATCTGCATCCTAGCCATAATCGCATCTACGCTGGATAAGATAGCCACTGAAATTCGAGAATTGCAGAGGCCGGAAATAGGAGAGGTTTTTGAGCCTTTTGAAAGGATGAGGCAGGTTGGCAGTTCAACGATGCCTCACAAACGCAATCCCATGGTCTGTGAAAGGGCTTGCGGGCTGGCAAGGATCATGAGAAGCCTTGTTGCGCCGTCTCTGGAAAACGTTCCTACATGGCATGAACGAGATCTAACCCAATCCTCCACCGAGCGATTCATAATCCCCGAAGCGTGCGTCCTCACCGATTACATGCTGGTTTTGATGGCGAACGTTTTAACGGGTTTGCAGGTTGATGAACAAAGGATGCTGAAAAACATGGAGTTAACGCAGGGGCGAATGATGTCGGAGGCGGTTATGTTGGCATTAGCGAGGAAGGGTATGGATCGTCAAAAAGCTCATGAACTCGTTCGAAGCTTAGCGATAAAAAGTGATGTTGAAAAAAGGTCTTTCAAAGAAATTCTCGTTGAAAACGGTACTGTGCATAAAATGTTGAGGGAAAAGGAGATTGATGAAGCGTTAGATCCGCGAAATTACTTGGGTACTGCCTTAAAGCAGGTTGAGCTGGTTGTCAAGACGACAAAACAGGAAAGAAAGGCTAGAGGGTTGGCAGACTAGTATTCGGTTATAGCTCGTTGCTCCGCGGTTTCTCCTTTCTTCAGTTTTTTCCATTCTTCGGCTTTGACGAATCCGCCTACTTGTTCCTTTATTTTCTTGGCTAGTTTGGGTCCAATCAGGGGCAGGTTTGTTAATTTCTTGAGGGGAGCCCTTTTGAGGTCTGTGAGGGTTTTTAGGCCTGAGTTGTAGAGGATGCGTGCTCGCACTCTTCCGATTCCCTCTAATCTGACCAGCGGAAGCAGTTCAGCTTTCACTCCCTTTTCAGTTCTTTCCACGAGTCCGGCGAGGTGTGGAACAAGGTCCTTGTGGTTGAAGAGGGAGGCTAGTTCGTGTGAGGCGTAGAGGAGCCACTTTGATGTTGCGATGAGGCGGTAGAGGTCGCCGGGCTGAACGCGAAACTTCTCGATGGTTTCGTCTTCGGTTGTTTCCTCTATCCAGGCGTTCAGTACCCAAGCCAGCTTGGCTTCTCCCAGAAATTCTTCGTAGGTGATTCTGTCCGTCCACTCGTCTGGCACCTCAAACATGAACTCTTCTCGATGCTCATCAACGAACAAGGCGAGGTTGTCTATTTCTCGTGAGTATGGGCGAAGCTTCGGAAACATGTCCGGTGTGTGGGCGATCATGTGGAGGAAGCTTATGTCGGTGAGCCTTGGTGCTCGGCTTAGAAGGGCGTCTCGAATTATGACCGCCGAAACGGGGTCGATGTAGAGTTCAGAGACTCTTCGTCCGAATCTAGTGGCATAAACGTTTTCACCGCTCACTTCGATCAGTTCTTGTTCGTATAGAAACTTCAGAATTTTTGTGGTGACTCCTTTTATGGCTCGTGGGTCATACTGATAAGCGTAGAAAGTTTTGCCGAAGAAGTCGTAGATTCCCTGTTCGGTGTGGGCGAAGTCTGCTGCTATTGTGGCTAAGACGTGGGATCGGAGGATTCTTTCCACCGCCAGCTTTGACCATATTCTTTCTGGTTCGGAGAGAACGTAGCTTTCCATGAGGTAGTCGCGTTCGTCTTCGGTTCTGGCTATGAGCAAGGCTTCTCCAACTTTGTCGTAACGGGGTCTTCCAGCTCGTCCAGCCATCTGTTTGTACTCGAGCACTGTTATGGGGTAGTAGCCGTATCCAGGCTCGTACCGCCTATAATCGTGGATGATCACCATTCTTGCTGGTAGGTTCACTCCGAAGGCTAGGGTGGGGGTGGCTGTTATGACTTTGATTTTTCCGTCTCTGAAGGCGTCTTCAATTATCTTTCTGTGGCTGCCGCCTAATCCGGCGTGATGAAAAGCGGTTCCATGATTAACAAGCTCAGCTAACAACTCGCTGATTCTAGTTCTTTCACCGGTTGCGAGAATTTGTTCGGCGATTCTTGTTAGGGAACGTTTCATGGGCTTAGATATGAAGGCTTTCATAGTTGTTGCCGCCCTCTTAGCTAGGCTTACCGAGTTTCTGCGTGTCCCTGCGAAAACTAGGGCTTGTCCACCGGATTTTACTATGTGTAAAGCTAGGTTTATGGCGGGGTTTTTGGCGGCTTTTTCTATTTTTTGGGCACCTCCGTCTTTGAAGTGGATCTCGTTGTGTAGGAGTACGCCTTCTCTGAGGGTGACTGGTCTCCATTCTGTTGTGATGGAGATGGCCTTTAGCCACTCAGCGGCTTCTTCTGCGTTTTTTATGGTTGCGCTTAGGGCTAGGAGTTGGATATCTGGGTTTACTTGTATGAGGCGGGCGAGGACGACTTCTAGTGTTGGGCCTCTTTCAGTGTCGTTTAGGAGGTGCACTTCGTCGGCGACTACTAGGGAGATTTCGTTCACCCAGCGGGATCTGTGTCGCAACAATGAATCTGCTTTTTCGTTGGTGGTGACTATGATGTCGAACTTCCCCAGCCACGGGTCGCTGCTGTCGTAGTCGCCGGTGCTGATGCCTACCCTGACCCGTCTTCCGCTACGTTTTCTGATAACAGCGTATTTCTTGAATTCTTCATATTTTTCGCTGGCCAAAGCTCGTAGAGGCGTTAAGTAGAGAACTTTTCCGTTTCTTTCCAGTATGTGTTTGAGGGCGCAAAACTCGGCGATGAGGGTTTTCCCTGAGGCTGTTGGACTTGCCAGGACAAGGTTTTTTCCTTCTAGGGCTCCCGCGCGTATGGCTTCCTCTTGCGGAGGATAAAGTTCGGTGATTCCCGAACTAATTATAACTTGTTTTACGGATTCCGGTATCGGCAGTTCTTCAATTCTCAATGCATGCGCCTTTGGCTAGGTCTTTTTGATGTATCCGTTTCTAGGTGAGAATAGGGTTCCTTCCTTCAACATTTGTCCTATTAGCCTCTCAGCTTCAGAACTTCCGATGTCATATTCTGTTTGAAGTCTCTCCAGAAGCCTCGTCTTCTCCACCATTCCCGTTTCTTTCTCCATGCTCGAAATGAGACCCAGAATAACCGACAGTTTATCACGCATACTTTTCGGTTTACCAGTCATGATGATGTCGATGTCGAATTTGCGTGACGAAACGTCGATTCCAACCTCTTCCAGCGACCTCTTCATTATGGCAATGGCCGTCTCAGCATCCTCGGCGAGAACCTCTTTCCGAAGGGCAACACGAGCCCTAGCCTCAGCCGCCCTAACCAAAGATTCCAGTTGCCGCGCAGTTATAGCTATAGGCGTCCCCTCAGCTTCGCTGGCCGAACGCATAGCTAAATAGAAATCTTTCAAGCGTTCCAAAGCTTCCTTGGTCAAAACAGGCTTCATGTTTTTGGCGTAACTGATGTATTTTCGAAGCAGATCAGGCGCTATGGGAGGCTCAACTGGAGCCACACCAGTTCTGTGAAGGTCAAGTATATGCTCAGTCATCTTTGTGTCCAATTCTTTTTCAGGCACATCCCGCAAAACGAAGATGAGATCAAATCTTGAGAGAATGGTGACTGGGAGAGATATGTTCTCTGCGACTGTTCGATAGGGGTCGTATCTGCCTAAGGCTGGGTTAGCTGCAGCTAAGATGGCTGTTCGAGCGTTAAGGGTTGCTACGATGCCGCCCTTGGCAATAGAAACCGTATGCTGTTCCATGGCTTCATGTATAGCCACTCTGTCTTCAGGACGCATCTTATCTATCTCATCTATGGCTGCGATGCCCTTATCCGCCAACACCAATGCTCCAGCCTCAAGGGTCATTCCACCAGCCTTTTCACGAAGCACGGCTGCTGTTAAGCCAGCGGCTGTGGTTCCGCGACCGGAAGTGTATAAACCCCTGGGAGCTATCTTCGCCACGTATTGTAGGAGCTGCGACTTGGCTGTTCCCGGATCTCCTACCAGAAGAACGTTCATGTCTCCCCGTATAGTGATGTCCGGGAAATGTTTTGCAACACCCCCGAAGAGAAGGTACATTACGGCTTCTTTGATATGTTCATAACCGTAAATGGAGGGCGCTAACGAACGAAGAATTTTGCGGTGAACCCAAGGGTCCTTTGCCAGTTCCAGTATCTGTTTCTCTTCCTCCGGCGAAATAAGCACCGTTTCAGCCTCTTTACTCACCGCATCAATAAAATTGGTGTCCAGATGCAGTCTAAAGGATCGAAGTCGTCCAACTCTCGGAAGGGTTGGGGCAACCGCGCGAACGACTCCGACCACAGAAACGTGGTCGCCGGGTCT
This sequence comes from Candidatus Bathyarchaeota archaeon, assembly GCA_014859755.1. GTDB lineage: Archaea > Thermoproteota > Bathyarchaeia > Bathyarchaeales > Bathyarchaeaceae > Kmv02. The sequence continues at coordinate 2,742 of JACUTO010000052.1, read as the reverse complement.
CGCTACGTCAACGAGATCTCTCCCAAGAAGTTTTATGTCTAACCAACGTGGGAGCTGCCCCGGTGGAAGGTCTTCTGGTCTTTCTTGGATGCGTATGTCTTGGGAATCGATGAACTTGGATTCTTCCTGAACGAAATCGAAGGGGCCTCTTCTTCTGCATGCTGGATCGCTGCATGCGGGTGGAGCCGTCAGGAAGGGACCGCTTTGAGGGATATAACTGACTGTTCCACATCGTTTACATCTGAAGGCGGCTTGCATTACAAGTGGTCTGGCCGGGCTGGCGCGAACGACGATACCATCCACCATAACGAGCTTTCCAATATGTGCGGAGCCTAACGCTCGTAGCGGCGTGGATCCTGGTAAGCCTCGAAACCTAACAGTGACTGTTTCAACTCTTTCAGCGTATTCGGGTTCTTCTATCTGTAGTTGAGCCAACGCGGCGTGATTCGCGTGTTCCAAATATTCGTCTGGCCTCTCTAGGATGCTTTCTGCAAGTGCGGTTTCTACTGCTAAAAGTTCTTCAAAATCTGCGATTAAGGAGGTGCTGCCAGCGATAGCCATTCGAGAAAGACGTTCACGATATTTATCTGATTTAAGAAAGTCTTGTAATCGTTCCTGTGGATCCGCTGCCACTATTTCTTCTGTCAAGACTCACCGCCTCCCTTTATTTTCAGAATTTTAGCTCTCCATTCACTAATAATCCCGTATAAACGTTCGTAGACAACGCGTTCTTCTCTTGTCAAGCTCCCGAGAATCTGGTTTGTCTGTGCTGGTGATGAGGCGAGGGAAACTATCTTTTTTAGTCTCAAGTTGATGATGTCGCGGGAGAGTCTTCTAGCCTTTTCGTAGTCCCTCATTTTTTCAGGTTTCTTTATGGCTCCGCTTTTTAAATCAGCGAGGTAACGCCGTAGTCTAGGGTAGAAATCTTCGGGTAAGGAGGCGACTTGTTGGGAAGCCTGAACTCTTTCTTTCCAATGAATCTTGTTAAGCTTCACCAAATCTAACATTTCTTCTTCACGGAAACGTGCTATTCCAGCCCTTTTCAGTTCTTGGGCTATCCAAAACCTGACTTCGTATTCTTTTCCCTCTTGGAAAGGTCCAACTTTCAAGCCAGCAAGCTCGATTTCAGGGCAATTTCTGTTTACCATAATCTTAACAGGTGTATTTTTGAAGAGGAAATCCGCATCTCCTATAGACGTTAATGGTTCTGCTGACAAATTTATCTCTCCCTTAGCAGAGGATTTGCCCTAGAAAGATTGTGAGGTTTAGGTATAAAAGCTCTAGTTAGAGAGGAATGACTAAAATTTGGGATGAAAAGTTAAAGTTTTTACACTTTAGGAATCATCTTTTGGAAGCCGGTGGAGCATAAATACTTGTGTAGAACCGCAAGTTTTCCGAGAATTTCGCGACTTTTTGACGATTAATTACCCTTCTGATTTTGCCTGAAAGTTTTGGCTTTTGCATTTCGTATAACCCGGCCATCTTAACCAATTTCCATGCGTGATTTCAAGATGAAGAGGCCTGATATTGAATAACATGAGAAACACAGGAGGAATAATGGTTCAAATCCAAGGCTACTCACTACAATTCCAGATAATAGTGCAGCGAAGGCTCCGGCTATGTCATCAGTTGAATCGAATATGCCTAAACGCAATCCTCTGTTGAGTTTTCCACTCATAACCATCATCAGAACGAGAAGAGCTGGTCTCTGAAGGGCAAAGGATATTCCAAAGAAGAACTCGATTAGGTAAAGATGAATTAAATCTGAAGCAAAGATGTAGGATAGCGAACTCAGGGCACACCCAATGACTCCTGCAAACAAAACTTTCCACTTCCCATAGACATCCACAAGTCTTCCGGCGGGCATCTTGAAAATAGCTGATACTAACAAAAAAATTGCGGAAAGGATACCCGCATGCAGAAAGGATGCTGAGAAACGTCTAACAACAAACATCGAGTATGCCGGACCGAGAAACCCTATTCCCAGAGAGGAGAATGAAATTACTGTCACCATCATTTTGATTGATAATTTCTGCAACCGTGTTTCCTCGCGATATTCCATACATTTGTTTCTTCTTGGATATAAACGTTTAGATTTTGAAACAAGTGTTATTGATATCCTAACAGGCGTTAAGTATAAATACTAATTGTTTCCCTATGATTTTATTGATATGGAGAGACTAAACGACCTATTTGGGCCCTCAAAATATCTGATCGTTCTCGACTTGTTCCTTCAAAATCCAGAAGATTTTATGAATCTACGGGAGGTCGCTAGGAGAACAGATAAGAATCCTGCAAGCGTTATGAAGGTTCTTCCCATCCTTGTCGACAGAAACTATATATCTCTTACAAGAATAGGGGCGAAAGTAGTTGCCTACAGACTAAACAAAGACAACAAAAAAGTGAAACTTCTGTTAGAGTTCCTTCAGAAGCTTGAGGAAGAAGAATTCTGAGTGTGCACGCTTGTAGAATACACTTGCGCGCGCATCCGTGTGCCAAAGAAAGCGTTGCCGTCTTTGTCGTTCGAAGCCGAGGAACCATTAACAGTTCATATTGACGGGCAAGCATTGGTCATCAAGAAGGGGTAAACTAGGATCTGCCAATTTTCCTTGTTTATGTTATCGAATAAAATATTCTACTGAATATTCAGAACAACACTAATGTATAACCCCTTTTCTAACTAATATGTCACGGAGGCGGACAGTTGAGCTATGAAGTGTGGGCGGAGAAGTATCGCCCCAA
>JACUTO010000051.1 GCA_014859755.1 Candidatus Bathyarchaeota archaeon | reverse complement strand
GTGGTGAAGAATATTTCTGAGGCTATTGACAAGTATGCTGCTGCGCTTGGGATTGACAAAGACAAGGTCGTTGTAGAGGTTGGAGGCTATATGACGGGAAAGGGTGAAACGGAGGAATTCAAGTATGCCTTTTTGCCTTTGGCAAAGGGAGAAAACAACTTCATAGAGTTGGTGGAGCCGATCACGCCCGGCCCAACTGCAAGGTACTTGGAAAAGCATGGTGAAGGATTGTTTCATCTTGCTTTCGAGTCGTCTAACATCTTACAAACCATTAGGGACTTTGAAGAAGCTGGAATACCGGTGGCTGGTACCACACCCACCAAAGAAGTTCTCTCTGTTTTTCTTCATCCAAAGTTTGCCCATGGAGTTTTGATACAAGTCTTAAAGAAGGGCGTTTTCGACAGCTCTGGAAGAATAAGCGGAGAAGTGATTGAGAAAGAAGGAGTTTAATCGGTCTCTTTTCACATTCTATCTAAATGTGAACACGCAGTGTTCATCTCCATTTCCAGCACACTTTTCTTCATTAACAGTCATAGATTTTTCAAAAAGTTCTGAAAGGAAACCCGTCAAAAAGCCTCTTAAAAAATTGCAGCAAGGCTGACCAGCTTCTCGACCTCCCTCCGCTTTACACGCAATGGTCTCAAAGGCATCAGCAACTATGACTTTTCCCGATCCCTTCACAAAGTCGACGTCCCGAAAAGTTAGCTTTCCCCAGTTCTCTTTCCTCTTCAGTTCAGAAAGGCGACGAAGCGCCTCCTCCTTCGTCCCAAATTCTTTCTTCATTCTATTGTACGACTGCGCCCCACATCTCACCGCCGCCGTAAACAAAATTACAGAAGCCGCTGAAGGAGAAAAAATCAGTTCTAAAGCAGACACCATATCATTAAAAGTCACGAACTGAAACGAGAAACTATGCTTTGGCAATTTTAGCATCCCTTCTTACAAATTAATTATCTCTTTTGACTTAGCCTGCTTATATAATTGATGTGGAGAAGCGCCGCACAAGATTAGTAATCGATTCCCTTTCTCGGCGACACACCCTTAGTATAGGGATGCTTGACCTCCTTCATTTCCGTGACGAGATCAGCCAACTCAACAACCTCCGAAGGAGCGTAACGGCCAGTCAATATCAATTCAACATGCTTGGGTTTACGTCCAATCAAATCAACCACTTCCTCAGTCTCTATCAATTTCAAGTGCAAAGCCACGTTGATCTCATCCAAAATAACGACATCATATTCGCCACCGTTAACCACTTCCCTAGCCAACTCGAAAGCTTCTTTAGCCAACTTAACATCATCCTCGGTTGGAGGAAAATCCGTGACAAACTTGCCCCGACCAAAAGCCTTCAATCTAAAATTGGGAAGTCGCTCCACAACATAGAGTTCTCCGTAATCGAAGCCTCCCTTTATAAACTGAATCATATAAACCTTGAGACCCCGCCCCACAGCCCTTAAAGCAAGCCCAAAAGCCGCAGAAGTCTTGCCCTTACCGTCCCCAGTGTAAACCTGAATCAAACCCCTTTCTAATCTTTGGCCCACAACCAACTTCTCCGTTAAGCCATCACTAACCCGTTTTAAACCGTTTCAGCCTCTTAGCCAGCAACATATCTGCGACAGAATAGGGATCCGTCTCTTTCGTCAAAATCTTTTGAACCAGCATGTCCAACTCGCCCTTTTTCTTCAAGTCGTCTACGATAGCTTCTGCCACCTTCTCCTTGATCGCCTCAACCAATTCCGTTTCAACCCTCTGCCTACGCCGCGTGTCAATGGCGCCAGCTTCCAGATATTTTCTATGTTGATCTATCTTGTCAAGAAGCTCGGTGATTCCTTCACCCGTGATGGCGGTGGTCTTGACGACCGGCGGTTTCCATTTTTCTCTTTCCGGATTCATATTCAGCATGGCCTCTATGTCGATCATGGCCTTGTTTACATTCTCACGGTCAGCCTTGTTCACCACAAAAATATCCCCTATCTCCATAATGCCCGCCTTAATGGCTTGTATGTCGTCACCCAATCCAGGGGCCAACACAACCACTATGGTATGGGCAACCTTGACGATTTCAACCTCGGACTGACCTGCTCCAACCGTTTCAACCACAACCACATCTTTTCCAGAAGCATCCAAAACTTTCACAGCATCTTTTGTGGCTTTAGCCAAGGCGCCTACACTACCCCGCGTAGCCATACTTCGAATAAAAACTCCCTCGTCGGTGCTAAGTTCCTGCATGCGAACACGATCTCCCAAAAAAGCGCCGCCCGTGAAGGGGCTAGAGGGGTCCACTGCGACAACGCCAACGGTTTTTCTCCGTCTCCTAAGTTCTTCAACCAGTTTTTGTATCAGTGTGCTTTTCCCCGAACCGGGGGGTCCAGTTATGCCCACTATATGCGCTTTACCAGTGTTTGGATAGAGTAATGATACGAGTCTTTGAGATTCGGGCAAGTCATTCTCGATGAGGGTTATGGTCTTGGCTATGAAGCGACGGTCACCCTTAAGCACGCCGTCGATGAGTTGTTCAATATTGGTCATATGCACCCCGCGTTTCTCTGGCAAGCCCAAACGCTATTTTCTTTTACGCACGTTTTCTCGGATAAACTTGACGAGGGTGTCTGTGCGTGTTCCAGGTCCAAACACTTCTGCTATGCCCATCTTCTTTAGGTTTGGAACGTCCTCTTTAGGGATGATTCCGCCTGCAAACACTAAGACATCGTCTAATCCTTTTCGTTTTAGAAGTTCCATTATTTTGGGGAACAGGGTTAAGTGGGCGCCGGATAGAATGCTTAAAGCTATCACGTCGACGTCTTCTTGGAGCGCTGTTTCTACAATTTGTTCAGGTGTCTGTCGCAGTCCGGTGTAGATGACTTCCATGCCTGCGTCTCTAAAGGCTCGAGCAACTATTTTTGCGCCCCGGTCATGGCTGTTTAAGCCAGGCTTCGCAACAACAACTCTGATCCTCTTCCCAGAACTCATTTTTGTCACCTCTCAGATTACTATCAACTCTTGGTATTCCCCAAAGACGCTTCGAAGCACGTTAGTTATTTCCCCCAGCGTAGCGTAGTCTTTTACGGCTTCGATTATGGTGGGCATCAAGTTTTCGTCGCGGTCAGCTGCGTCGTGGAGCTTGTCAAGCACTTCTTTCACCCTTGCATTGTTTCGTTCTCTTTTCACCTTTTGCAGTCTAGCCAGCTGCTCTGCCTCTACGTCAGGGGCTATTCGCAGAATTTTGAGGGGCACCCAATCTTCTTCAACCGTGTAGTCGTTGACTCCCACCAAAATTCTTTCTTTATTGTCTATTTCTCGTTGATACTTGTATGCGCTGTCTGCAATTTCTTTTTGGAGAAAACCGTTTTCGATGGCCGGAATAACGCCGCCCATATCGTCGATCTTGTTGATATAATCCATTGCCCTCTCTTCCATCTCGTTAGTCAAAGCTTCTACGCAGTAAGAACCAGCCAGAGGGTCCACTGTGTCAGCCACTCCGCTTTCGTGGGCGATTATTTGCTGAGTTCTTAGGGCCACGGTAACAGCTTCCTCAGACGGCAGGGCTAGGGTTTCATCTAAGGAGTTGGTGTGTAGAGACTGAGTTCCGCCCAAGACTGCTGCCAAAGACTGAAGCGCGACTCGCACTACGTTGTTGACGGGTTGTTGCGCCGTTAAGGTGCATCCGGAAGTTTGAACGTGCATCCTCATCCATAGGGACCGTGGATCTTTGGCTTTGAATCTTTCCTTCATAATTTTGGCCCACAATCTTCGTGCTGCTCTAAACTTGGCTATCTCCTCGAAAAAGTTGTTGTGAGCTGCGAAGAAGAAGGATAGGCGGGGCGCGAAATCATCCACCTTGAGTCCACGTTCCAACGTAGATTCTACGTAGGCTATTCCGTCTGCTAGGGTGAAGGCGAGTTCTTGGACGGCGTTTGAGCCGGCTTCACGGATGTGGTAACCGCTGATGCTGACGGGGTTCCATTTGGGCAAATGTTTCGTGCAGTATTCTATGATGTCCACGACCAATTTGACTGAAGGTTTAGGCGGAAAAATGCATAATTTCTGGGCATAAAATTCCTTCAGCATGTCGTTCTGGGTTGTGCCACCCAGCTTTCCGCGGGGAACTCCTTGCTTGTCGCCTATGGCTATGTACATGGCCAAAAGCATAGTCGCTGGACCATTTATGGTCATTGAAGTCGTTACCTTGTCTAAAGGTATTCCATCAAAAAGAGTTTCCATGTCTTTGAGGGAGGAAACTGCTACGCCGCATACGCCTACTTCACCGTTACACATGGGATCGTCGGAATCTCGGCCCATTATGGTTGGGTAATCGAAGGCGACGCTTAATCCGGTTTCTCCCTCTCTGAGGAGGTATCTGAATCGTTTGTTCGTTTGCTCTGCGGTGCCGAATCCTGAAAATTGTCTCATGGTCCATAGGCGCCCTCGATACATGGTAGCGTGCAAGCTCCGTGTGAAGGGAAACTGTCCTGGAAAACCTAAATCTCTCAAATAATCGAGGTTTCTCACGTCCTCCGGTGTGTACAACCTTTTTATGTTTATACCCGATGTGGTCTTAAATTCATCTTTTCTTTCGGGGTTTCTGCGAAGCCATGACGGCACAGTTGTTTTTTCCCACCTCTCTCTTTCCTTTGCGATTTTCCTGAGACCTTGTTGATCAAACACTTATTATCTGCCTCCGGTAGATTACTACCTACTTTCAAACAACCTAAAAATCATTTCTGCTTATTCTTGTCGTTTTGAGGTTCTTTGTTTTAGTTACGTTATTAGATTTGCGACTTCAATGGACCGACACAATCCTTAAATCTCACCTACAAAAGACCCAAACACATGACCAAAAAATTAACCGTAGAAGAGTTACTGGCTAAAGCTAGGAAACCCGCTAAGCTAGCTATGGCTTATCATCCCTTCTATGAAGGAAAAGTTCAGGTTATGCCGAAATGCGCTATACGTGGTCCCTACGACTTCGCCATATGGTATACTCCAGGCGTAGCCGCCCCCTGCCGAGCCATAAAAGAAAACCCAGAACTGGTCTTCACACACACAAACCGCTGGAACTATGTGGCTGTCGTAAGCGATGGATCCCGAGTGTTGGGCTTAGGAGACATAGGTCCAGAAGCCGGCTTGCCAGTCATGGAGGGAAAAGCGTTGCTGTTCAAATATCTCGGCGGAGTAGACGCTTTTCCGATATGTCTAGCCACCAAGGACCCTGACGACATCGTAACCGCCTGCAAGTGGCTGGAACCAACCTTCGGAGGCATAAACCTAGAAGACATAGCCAAACCAAAATGCTTCTACGTCCTAGACAAGGCGAGGGAACAACTCAAGATTCCAGTCTGGCACGACGACCAGCAAGGAACAGCCACAGTCATACTAGCCGGTCTTCTAAACGCCCTAAAACTCACAGGCAAAAAAATGAGCGAAGCAAAAATAACCATGATAGGAGTAGGCTCAGCCAACACAAGAACAGCCATAGTCCTCATGAGAGCCGGAGTCAAAGCCGGCAACATCATAATGGTAGACAGCAAAGGCATACTCCACCCAAACAGAAAAGACATAGAAGCAGAAAAAGAAGAGAACCCATGGAAATGGGACTTCTGCCTAAAGACCAACGCCGAAGCCAGAACCGGAGACGCAGCTGAAGCCCTGAAAGGCGCTGGCGTCTGCATAGCCGCCTCCAAACCAGGCCCAGGCACCATCAAAAAAGAATGGATAACTAAGATGGCGACAGACTCCATAGTCTTCGCCTGCGCAAATCCCATCCCAGAAATATGGCCTTGGGAAGCAAAAGAGGCGGGAGCAAAAATTGTGGCAACGGGCCGTTCAGACTTCGAAAATCAGATAAACAACTCCTTGGGGTTCCCAGCAATTTTCAGAGGGGTTCTAGACGTGAAAGCAAAAACCGTCACGGATGACATGTGCATAGCCGCCGGAAGGGAATTAGCGAAATTCGCTGAAGAAAGAGGAATTCACGAAGGAGACATAGTTCCTAGAATGGATGAATGGGAAGTCTTCCCCCGAGAAGCAGTAGCTTGCGCCCTCCAATCCATAAAAGAAGGCGTCGCCAGAGTCAAATTGAGTAGGCAGGAGTTATGGGACAGAGCAGTTTCTATCATCAAAAACGTCAGAGAATCCACCAGCTTACTGATGAAGGAAGGACTCATCCCACCTCCCCCCGAAGAGGTCTAAGAAGACACTAGAAAAGATTAAACAAACCTAACTATGCCTTCAACGCGGGTTCAGGCGTTCTAACGACCCGCAAACCTTCTTTTCCGTAGGTTATTTGATCACTGAACAGGCTTCTGAATGCAGAAGCAACTTTGGCGTCATGCGCCCTAGGGTCAAATAGAAACAGAGATGTCCCATTTTCTAGAGCCAACAATTCAAGGGCATAACGTAGGAAGCCATAAGTCTTCTCAAAACCAATAAACAAAATTAGACTAGACAGGTTATCAAAAACTATATTCGAATTCCTCTCAGGATACGCCTTCAACACTTTGTTCAACGCGTCGAGCAACAGGGAAGAATTGTTCGCAGGCAGAAGAATCTTATTTTTTGAAGCATTTGCTTTGGGAGTTGAGACACGCTGAGTCAGAATCAAAAATTTGACGTCGCTCCTATTGCTCAAAGTGGAATGGATAGCGCTACCTTTACTCGTAAACACCGCCACAGATTCAGCGTTTGCCGAGGCTTCATCAACAAAATCTTCAATGACTCTCTCATAGTCGGATGTGGGGTCAAATTCAAGGAGAATATTTTTTCCAACTACCTGTCCATGAGTTAGCCCCAACGCCTTCGAGAATACTTTCCTATTCTTAATCAAACCAGTTGGACGAGGTGTATAAGTAGTTGTGTATAGTCTCTCGAATAAGCTTTCCAGAATGGTTGTCTTCCTGAAGGCATACGCTATAATTCCAAAAAAAGCAAGGTTAAATAAATGATTGATCTCAACTATCTGAACGTTGAGAGCTGGTAGTAAACCGTGGAACATGATCAACGTCAATCCTATGCCTATCCAGCCCACTCCAAACCAGTTCAACACGCCGGCTAGTTCCGTTTGTTTAAACTTACGACCAGCCCGTAGGAAAAGCATGCAAGGATACGCTATAAACGCAAGTAACGCGATTGCTAGACCAACGAGGTACCACGATTCAAAAACCGAGTCATAAATTAATTCTCCCCACACATTCTGTATTTGATGAACTTGCCAAGGACCAAGAACCCAAGTTAACAACAAAAGAAGAATCACGTATCCTTTGTAGACCGTTGAAACAAGATGCAACTTGTTTGATAGAAACGTCTTCCAAGATAATTTCGGTTGCTCCTTCCTACAAAGCGCTAATGCAAGTTGCTCAACTGCGATCACGACGATCAGCGCAGATGATACTCCGATTTTTGAGTTAAAATTGGCTGCGGATTCTGTGTTGAGCAAATGGTTTTTGAGGCAATCGGAGAAAACAATCGTCCAATATGACAGAAACGCGGCAACGAATAATGTTTGTACCGACTTAAAGTAAGACACCGCTTGACGGAGAATGAAAACTATCATGGCTGCTAAAGCAGATAGAAAAACTATGTAAAGGATCAGTGCTATCATGGAATTCTTCCCTTTATGATTTCGCGAAGTAGATGGTACGACTTAGCTTCCCTGTGTCTATGATCAAATGAATTCATGAATCTTATGAAAGGAAAATATAGATTATGAGTCTCTGAAAAGTTGGAATCGCATATTTGCTCATTACTCCAAGAAACGTTTGAATTGAGTTTTAGACTAAACGAAGGTTCACTGCTTTAGAAAGTTGCCGAGTCTCTTTATGGCGTTAATTTTTTCTTTGCCACCCACTTTGGCTTGTTTCACAGCATTTTCCAGAATTTCAATCGTTTCGTCGTAAGTGGCTCTGTTAACCGGAAAGGGAACTCCATCTTTTCCTCCTACGCAAAAGCTGTACCTCACAGGATCCCTCCAGCTTGGTTTTTCGCCGTAGACAAGTTCGGAGACTAGGGCAAGGGCTCGAACCGTGGCTGGTCCTATCCCTCTGATGCCGAGGAGTTCTTCGTAGTTTTTGGGTTGAAAATCATAGGCTCTTTTCACGGCCTTCCAGTTGAGATTGCGGGGCAAGGACAGAACGTCGATTATATACTCTTCCCACGAGGCCTCTGGAATCCATTCTTGCAGAGACTTTTGATAGACCGGACGAATGGATTTGAGCATTTTCATAACTTTTCTAGGCTCTTCCTTGGCGATGTCTGTGGAAGTTTTTTGGCAACCTTCGCTCTCTCTCGCGGTCATGTCTAAGGCAACCTCCCTTTTCACGTCTCCAACCACGGCGTCGTGGGGTTCAACCACGAAGTTTTTGACGTTTTCTGAGAGCCAGTGATACCTCCGCGCTGTTCTGTCTTTCACGTTCATTCCCTGCTGAACTACAGCCCATTTCCCATGTTCAGTTACAAAGAAGGCGTGATGATAGAGGGGGTAACCCGCCTGAATGGCTGTGTTGTCAACCTTGGCGCTCATGCGACTCGCGTATCGCAAACGATCAACCTTATTCGTAGAAAAACCAAATTTCTCTCCTAGGCGGCTGATTTCCACTGGCGCCTGCAAAGAAGTCTTCCCCTTCCCGCCGCACACAGCCAATCCCTGCTCCGTTGGGTTTACGGCATTCTTCAAAACGCCTGTCAAAACAGTAGTCACACCAGATGAGTGCCAATCATATCCTAGGACGCAACCTAAAGCTTGAAACCAGAAGGGATCTGAGATTCTTCGCAGGAACTCGTCTTGACCGTATTCGTCTACGATGACAGTGACCATTTCCTTGGCGAGTTTCTGCATTCGGAGGACAAGCCACCTCGGTGCCTTCCCATAGTGAAGCGGAAGCTTCGCAACGCCGGTTCTCTTCAAGGCATCACTCTTCTTATAAAAGACAGAGAAAAGAAGCGTTTAAACATGCCTTTTGAAGAGTAATGGTCTACAGCAGATGTCCCTCGTGGTCGATTTCCCCTATCCAAATTCTGGTGGATGAGATGGGAAAATAATCTTCTGCGAGGATCATGTCGATAACAACGATCTCTAAGGGAGGCCGTCCCTTGCTCCTTCGTTTTTCGTTGATTTCATGGGCTCGCGGCTCTGTTTCCTTACTCACCACAATGGCGTCGAGGCAGTTTCTTGACACCGTGACACCATACGGGTCATTTAACGGGACGATTTCCACCCTCTCCAACACCCCACGTTTTCTCAAAAAACTCTTCAATTCTTCCAAACGCTTCTCATAAGGTGCAATTTTATGTGGCTTCCCCAATTTTTTCACGAAATCGTCTGCGCACAAGCCGACAAGAACGCGATTTCCAACTTCAAAAGCCTTTTTCAGCAAGACTCGGTGACCCTTATGGAATTCGTCGAA
>JACUTO010000258.1 GCA_014859755.1 Candidatus Bathyarchaeota archaeon | reverse complement strand
GTGTCGAACAAAGATACGAAAAGGTTTATTAACTGTTAAGATTCCATATATAGATTAGGGAGAAACATGAGACCCGATCACCTCACATGCCCATACAACGAATGTAAAAAAGAGTTTGAAAAACCCCTCATGCTAACCGATTTTTCGACAACACCTAGGGAAACTTATTATGCTTGCCCCCACTGCCTAACCAAAGTTGAAGTTGTCGCGGAAGACTCAAAGCTTGACTCGATTTCCGTTGAAACCTCTGGGAACCCTGTGGAGAAAACTCCCACGGAATGCGCATATCATCTTGGATATTTGGAAACTCTCCCGAAGGAAGCCACTATCCCTGACGAGTGCCTAACCTGCCCTAAGCTGTTGCAATGTTTTGTCAAGAAGGAGAATATAGCTATAGAGGTTAAGTAGGAATATGAAGGCAGCGGCAATTTTTGTTGCTTTTTTTCTTCTGTTTACCTGTGCGTCCATTGCCGTTCCTGTTCCCATGTTCCCTGGAAACATGATTCCCACGTGGCTTAGAATCCCCCTTTCAGAATACACCCCTTACATAGAGGCTGTTGCTAATGGGTTACTGTACGGTTTCATCACTTGGATAGTATTTTTCTTGATCAACAGAAAAATAGACATTGTCCACGGACTCTAAAGAACTGCGTAAGAAAAAAGAATGAACTTTAGCTAAGCCTAAACTTAAACAGAGGCTTCTCTCTCCGTTTAGGATGGGGCATGCAAAAAGTTATCCAGTTTGTCCACAAAACCTTTGAACCAAGGTTATCAACTATATAACATCAAATCCAAATTAACGTCTTCTGAAGCTTGGTGAAACGGTGTTTATTCCTATTCGAGACGAGAATCGTTCCCAAACAACCCCTCACATAACGCGAATTCTCATACTAGTAAACGTAATAGTTTTCATTCCACTTTTGTATTCTACATTCTTTCCCGAAGATACAACGGTGCGTCTGTTTGTAGAGTCACTCTTCATGGTTCCAGCCGACACGCTTCAAGCAAAAAATTTACACACTCTTTTCACTTCTATGTTCCTTCACGCCGACATTTTCCACATTGGCGGAAACATGCTTTTCCTCTACATTTTCGGAGACAATGTTGAGGACGCTTTTGGCCACTTTCGTTATTTCCTGTTTTATCTCGTCTGTGGTCTCGCGGCGGATTTTGCACACATCTTAAGCCTCACAACACCGATGGAACTCGCCGTTCCCACCCTCGGCGCGTCGGGAGCAATCTCTGGCGTAATGGGAGCATACATTTTGATGTATCCGAGGGCGCGGATTCGGACGCTGATTTTAGCGTACTTTATAGCCGTTGTGAGTGTACCTGCAGTTTTCTTTCTTGGCTTCTGGTTTTTGCTGCAGCTGCTTTACACTTGGGTCGACATAGGTGGCGGTGTAGCTTACTGGGCGCATATTGGAGGTTTCGTTGCTGGAATGGTTTTAGCTTTGATTCTTAGAAGAAGGAAAAGGAAACAGCTTAAGCCTGTAATCCCGTACTATGCAGAAACTCAAGTTTAACCTTCTCTTTTCTTTCATAACCACAAGAGTTGGAATGGGGTCTGTCCGCCATGAGGTCTTCATACCTTGTAAGGTCGGT
>JACUTO010000050.1 GCA_014859755.1 Candidatus Bathyarchaeota archaeon | reverse complement strand
AAGAGTTGGAATGGGGTCTGTCCGCCATGAGGTCTTCATACCTTGTAAGGTCGGTCTGGGACGGCTACATCATCCCCCATAAAGGTTACAGCGTCCCGCATATTTGAATATTTACGGAAAGAACTTAAACAATTTGTAAAATGCCAGAAGCTAGACTTGGTGAACAGTGAAGTCTTAATAGGATCTGCGTAATGGCTAGGAAATTAATGAGTTGATTAGTTTATACACTCGGCATTCTTGGCATTTTTCGTATTTGGTTTCGTTACAATTTTTACACAACATTTTGTTAAGTTCGATAATCTCAGGGTTCATTGCCAAAACCTCATTAACATTGATTAAGATGAGGCAACTAACGATAAATAGGCTTATTTCGCAAACTGAAATATTCCCACAACGAAATAAACGCAAAAATGCTGATTCACGTCAACGCTTTTTTGCGAAGCGCCTTCAAAGTTCCGGAAACCCCTATGACACGAATAACCGCGGGTTTTCCATCAATTTCTGTTATAGAAGCGACGGAGGCTCTAGCCCTTTCAAGGGCTGTGTGGGAACAGCGGACGACTGCGTAATTTCTTTGCGGATCATACTCGATGAGACTGACGTTAGTTTGGCTGGCACCGTATTCTCCGAAGAGTTCGAGGACAGCGTTCCAAACAGCGCCCATGACAGCCCTTTCGGTGACACGTTGCTCGCTTACAACTCTAAGAGCTAGGTAACGCCTTCTCATCCGTTTAGACACCAGTTTTCCTTCCTACGACTCGTATGCCAGGGGCTACATAGTTCGGACTCAACTTTTCCCTGTTCCGTTCAACTATAGCAAGAGGATTCTCTGAAAGGGCGCACAAAGCAGATGACACAGACATGTCGAAGAGGGTTGTGAGAGCAGCGTAGTCGTAGGGTCCTCTTATGAGATACTCGTTTGTTGCTCCGCTGGAAATGGTGACCGGCACCTTGAACCTTTCTGCGATTGCCACCTCCCTTCGCAGACGAGAAAGAAGACGGATTCTTGAAAAACCTGTTAATAACAGAAGGGGAGCCATTTCTATCTCAAGGGAAGACAAGGCTTTCGAAGCAAGTTCCGCCTCTGCATGATCAAAAAATCTTTTACGTAGGTCGGTGGCGGGAAAGTGAAGGAGATCAACTCTCCGATCTTTGGCTGCCTGTCTGGCGACACCCTTCGAGGTGCACGTTACGGATATGACCTCGAACTTTCGCCTGAAACGTCGCAAGTTGTGAAGAAGTTCTCGGGCTGTTTTTGGAGAGAAATCTACCTTTGTGACGAGGTCTATCTTGGCATCGCTGCAAATGTGTTGCAGCTGGTTGATTTGGTCTCGCGTGATGTTGGGTGGGACGAGTATGCCAACTAGACGGTATCCCAGTTCAGAGGATTTTCTAACCATTCTCTCCACCTGATCAAGGTCTTTGATTGGCGCACGGAGATGCAGATCAACAAACTTTTTCATACCAACATCCCAAGTTCTTGACAGGTCTTAACGATATCTTCAATTTTCCTTTTCCTAAACCGTATGCGTATGCGAATGGGGTCAGACGTGCAAAGCTTAAGTTTGCCTTGGAGGGCGGCTTGTTTGTCTAATCTGACGTAAAGACTTCCCTTTTCCACATGCAGACGGATTTCTCTACTTAACGTCTCCTTATCCAACTCGCTAAGGTGGGAGGAAAGGTTATCAACTAAAGCCCTGATTGTTTCCTTATTCTTAATTTTGGCTTCAAAAAGGGTGATGGGGTTGCCATAATGTCCCCGCAGGTTACTCTTGTTAAACGCTATGTCTTCCATATGGTTGCTCGGAAGAACATGTTGCACTGCCTCAACAACTTTGTCTACATCCTCGGTTGCGTGGGCGAAGAATCTGATGTCAATGTAGGCGATGGGTATTTGAGACAAAACACGCCACACCCATTTCACATTTATTTGTCACGTCTAAATATTTAACCTGCACATATAGGCGTGCTTGTTATCCAAAACTTCGTTAACTTGTCAGACTTATAATGCATGATGAAGCATTTTAATAGGTTACATGACGATAAGACATCGACTCAATGGGCGCCCTTTTTTTGTATAATCACTTGCCTTCAAGGACTATTCTATCTTTCACTCCGTTCTTCACGTATTCTTGCGCCCAAATCTCGAATCTCGGCTCAGCCATCCATTTCTTTTTAAACAATTCTACCCCAGAGTTGCACGCCCATCCCAAATCAAGCCATGTGTAGCCCTTTTCCTTAGCATAAACGATCTCTTTAAACAAGATGAAATCTGTTAATGACGGATAGTTTAGGTAGAACCCCAACGGTATGGTCATTGTGTCGTTTAGAAAGTCGACCACATCAAATCCTATCAGCATTGCATTCGAAAACACGTTGAATAGCAGAGGAGACGCAAAATGTTTCAAGTAGTCTCTTATGCCTAGGTATAGCTGGCTGTCCCACAGGTCACATTTCTTTGCCGTTTCGTGGCAGGCTACGAGATGGTAATGAGCCGGAGCCATTTTCCTCCCAATTTCCAGATAATATCCTCTTTTTATGGCATTGTGGACTCGATACCTCAATTGTTTATACGCGTTTCCTTCCAAGGTTTCATTAAACTTGGGGAGATAGATTTGGTAGTCTCTGTCAAAATTTATGTTTACACAATGAAAATCTCCGATGTCTGTCTGCAACTTTTCTGGTGAAGTGATCACTATTTCTTCGGGGTCAAATAGTTTCGCGGTAGTTTCTATACATTGTAGTTTGTCTTCGCATACGTTAAGTTCAAAGAGGCTCAAGTATAGTATTTTGCTGAAACGGTCATAATACACTAGATACGTGTCTTTGTAGACGTATGGTTCGCCGAAGGCTAGAGAATAGAAACTTGCCAGATGCTCATCGAAATGTCCTGATTGCTGGTAAAGAATCAGCGTGTTCTTTGTGAGGCGTTTCAATGTAGCCAAAGAGTACCAGTGCCTCTGTAACAAGTTTAAGACAAATAGCCTTTGTTTAAAAGGTTTTCGCACCAAAGGTACACGCGGTATGCCTAACATGCTTTCGGAGGAAAAAACTAACCACAAAATTAATAATCCACTTGTTGATGCTATTGCAATACATAAACAGAAGAGGCATAAAACACAGAGATGATCCCAAAAGAATTTTTCATAACAAGTGGAAAAGCGACAAGTCCGGTTTCCGAACTCAACGCCTTCGACCTCGCTCTCAAAAAGGCTGGAATCGCACAGTGCAACCTTGTTCCAGTCAGCTCCATACTCCCGCCAGGATGCAAGGAAAGGAAATGGAGAAAAATAACTGCAGGCGCAATAACCCACGCAGTAATAGCCAGAATGGACGGAGACGAAGGAACAACGATTGGCGCGGGAATAGCATGGGCCTGGGAGAAAGACAGGAAATATGGACTCGTTGCTGAAGCCCATGGGTATATGGACCTAAAAGCATTAAGAGAAACTCTCGAGTGGAAAATCAAAGAGATGGCGAAGATAAGGGAGATAGAAATTGATAAGATAAGTTATCGAACAGAAGTTTTGAGAGTATCTATGGACAACTATGGCTGTGTCATAGCTACACTGGTTTACACTCTATAACTTCTGAGCTACTGAGCTCTCTACACTTTTCTCTCTTTTCGTTTAAGAACTGCCTTACGACTCGGTCGAACTTTCTCGGCACCAAGTCCTTTGTGACGAAGACCGCGAACCTCCCTACCAGCGCTGGTCAAACCGCGGAAAGCCCGACCGCGATGAACATCTTCACATATCCAGTTGACATTCTTATCTGATTTGATGGCTGGATGATTCGGATCAACCATAATAACCTCAAACCATTTAAAGCGGCCATCTTCCCAAACCCAGTAAGAGTTTAGAACCTCTAGGTTTGGAAACTTTCTCGCCGCCCTCTCTTCAGCGATTAACCTCATGTTTTTAGCTAGTTTATATTTGGTGACACCCATTCGTTTGGGTCTACGACCCGCCTTGGGTCTGGTTTTTCTCATGCCTGCACGTCTAACGCGAACCCGAGCTATGACAAACCCTTGCTTGGCCTTGTATCCCAGTTTCCTTGCTCGGTCGAGACGCGTAGGTCTTTCAATCCTGAAAATTGTTGATTGCTTGCGCCATTCTATGGCTCTCTGCCACATCAACTCTTTTACAAAAGATTCTTCTGGTTTTTTCCAAGCCCTCGCGATGTATTTGTAAGCCATTTCCATTCCCTCCGTTATGGTGGTTCAACCTTAAGGTTACATCCCTATGGAACCTACTTCTCCAAACAGCTTGTAGCTATGAGCCACAAAACGATTAATAAACCTTTTCAGCCTTGTCTACGAGTTTAGCTTCCTTCACGAGCAGGTATCCGCTATGATTTTCCCAGATTATCTCCGTCTGAAGCACCTGAATTCTTTTCTTAAAAAACGGTGCGTCAAGAACCAAGGTTTCGTATTCGCCTCCCTCACCCACCAACGATATTTGATATTTGTCGTTTAATACGACAAGGTTCTTTACGGTTGTTGAGTTAATTTTTCTTCCAAGCCAGCTCTGATCAAAACCGTAAGCGTATACGCCTACGATGATAACCTCAAAATTTAGGTTGATGATTTCTTTCAGTAGCTGCATAGAATCTTCTTGCCAGAGAGGCGCAATAGACTCGAGGTTTAATTCTTGGCAGATCTTGTCAATTCGTTCCTTTTGGTACCGTGATGATATTGCCCCGGACACAACTCCCTCTATGTCGAGGGTTGCGAGCAGATTTTTGAGGTCCTTAAGTTCTGTTTCTTTGATTCCAACAGTTTCAGCCTTCACTAAAGGAATTTCAACAGCCTTAGCGAACAGGTCTGCTAGGTGAATGTTGGGGAAGTGGAACATCCAGCTGTCTTCTCGCTGAGGAATAATGGTGACCAAAAATTTTACTTCATAACCCAGTTTCAAAGCACGGTGAAGAGCTAGAGCAGAATCTTTTCCGCCCGTAACCAAAGCTGCAACGCGCATATATTATGCAACCCAACTTACCTCTACTGTTTCCTTTGTTATTAAGTTACCACATTCTCGTCAATTCTGGATTGCACGCATGAACGACGACTGCCCCCTCAACAAAACGACATCAGAAACGTTCAAGTTTGTGACTGATTCAAAAGAGAGAGGCTAGTAAGCAATGTTGATGAAGCGTTTTTCACTTAGCCAAAATCTTTGGAAGTATTCCTCGCATTGCATAAGCGCCTCTTTAACCGGCAGATCCCATAAAGGAACAGTGATCAAACCCCAGTCGCACTCCACCTCTATAGCATCCACCTGCAAAGCGAAGAGGTCGTTTGAACCAACGAAGCTCTGATTAGCGAGATTTTTTCGATTAAGAATCAAAGCAGCGAATTGCATGTGGGTTTCAATCTCTTTGGTTAAGGAGTAAACGATGCTTTCCAGTTTCTGCTTGGTGAAGCCAGTGTTCACAACGTCGTCGACGATGAGGAGAGTTTCACAACGATTCAGTCGGCCCCGAAAGTAGGCTGTCCATTCTAAGCTTGGAAAATAGGACTCTACATGGTGTTGCATGTAGAGGGGACGATGAGCCACCGTGGGAACGAAGTTTTCAACCACAGAGTTCATTCTTGCTAAGGAGTAGGCTACGGGAAGCCCCTTCAAAACAACCCCCAAAATTAAGGTTTTTTTCAGATCGAGTCGACGACTCGTAGTCTCACTCAATCTTTTAATAAGGCTTTGAGCAACGTACTTCTTTCTCATTCCCAGACAAGCCCAACTCTCTACTGAACGGTGACCTTATTACTTTTTCGACGCCGTTCACAAATTTTCCGCCTCTTCGATCAAATCTTGCATCTTCTTTTTCCATTCTTCGAATCCTTCAGGTGAAACTGGGTAGTTTTGATACAGGGTTTTCATTTTTTTCATGAGGTGAACTGTGGCGCGTAATTGTTTAAGAAGGGAAAGCTTTCCCACTCCCCTAAAAATGCGTCGAGTTTTTTCGGTTATGTTTAGGCGAGTATCCTCGCCCATACTCGTGTTAAGAAGATCATCTTCGGTGATTAACCGATATCTCATTCCGTAATTCAAGTCTTCGTCGCTTAATCGTTGAAGAAGCAGGCGGAAGACGTCGAGGCCCGCTTGTTTAGCTCCATACGACTGCATGTACCTAACATTGTAGGACCACATGTTCTCTCGATCCACGTTCCCCGTCTCCAGAGCTTTAATGATGACCTCTCCTGCGATGGTTCCAGCCATCATTGAAGGCCCCATTCCACCACCGTGAATCGGGTTCACTTGACAGGCAGCGTCTCCAACGATCAAGATGCCATTTCCCACCATGCAATCGATGGGTCTCCGAGTTGGAACGTGGCCTCCACCTCCGCTTATGGTGGATGAACCCTTAAAGAAGGGTATGGATAAAACGTTGTCGTAGAGCCGGTTTTTGGGATTTGGAAAACCTTTGGACATGGCTACTCCCAAGCCTACGTTAACCTTTGTCCCACTTTCCGGAAAAATCCAGAAGTATCCTCCGGGGGCAAGCTTTTGATTGAGATAAATTTCACAAAAATCTGGTTCGGCGATTTGCTCTTTTACTTCACGAATTTCGCGGTAGCAGATCGCCACATCCTCTCTGCTAACATTTGCGTCAACTCCGATTTCTGGAGGGAGCTTCTTTTGTAAAACAGCTGAAAAACCACTAGCATCTACCGTAACTTGACCAAACACTGAAACCTTATTTCCCGTTTCCATATTTCTAGCCAAGACACCGTTGACGAAATGATCCTTTATGACGGGTTCTACTGCTTGAGTTGATTCTAGAAAGGTTGCCCCGGCTTTTATAGCCTTTTTCAACAATCTCTGACCGAAGAGGCGACGGTTAACTAGATACCCATGGAGGCCTTCTCCCTTAACGTCGATGGCGGTTTCCATGTCTGGCGAATAGATCTTAACGCCGACTATCTTTCGCTCCAGCTCCTTTCCCGTAGGATATTCTAATCCTAGAGTGTCGAAATGATGCTTTCCTATGGCGTCTCCACAAATCTTGTCCCCTATGTCCTGCTCTCTTTTTCGATCCATCAGGCAAACGTCAAACCCGGCTTCGGCAACGGTCTTCGCCGCCAAGCATCCTCCGGTTCCAGCACCAACAACAACCACGTCAAACTTTTTCAATAATCACCACTTCGGCAGTTCTTACTTCATTATTTACACTGAAAAGACTTCATAACATTTACGATATTTGGAGAGGGGGCAAGGTTCGGTGGAGTTTAATTTAAAAGCATAATCAAACAAAACTCGTTTGGTTGTGCATTCAAATGGTTCTAAAAATTGAAAACGTCATGGTTAGCGACGTGATAACGGTTGAAGCTGAGGCCACCGTTAGGCAAGCGGTGGACCTGATGAACAAGCATGAAATAGGATGCCTAATTGTAGTGGATGAGGAAGAAAAACCCGTTGGAATTTTAACCGAAAGGGACCTGCTTAGAAGGGTTCTGGCTGAGCGCAAAGACCCCGTGAGGGTTAAAGTTAGCCAAGTGATGTCTAAACCACTTGTAACCGGAACTCCTCACATGGACCTTGAAGCCGCCACGAGGCTTATGTTCAAGAAGAAAATCAAAAAGCTCCCAGTGGTTGAAGATGGGCGGCTTGTCGGCTTGGTAACCTTAACGGACATGGTGCGTGTCCAGCCCCAGATTATTGAGATATTGAAGAAGCTTTCTAGAACTGAACTACCACCGAAGCGGATGAAAAAAGTACTTGATTACTACGTAGTTTAAATGAAAAAATAGGTTTTCACTTTTTGTGCAATGCTGTGAATTGGCAATAGCCTTCGTTTGGAATGGAAGCTTCCATACGAACGTCCACTGACAGCTTCAAGTTGTCGCATAAAGCTTCCAAAGCCGACAAATCGATGTGTTTGCAGGTTAAAAGTTTTGCAACATCTTCTCCACATTTTTCTTTAATCGCATTCAGAAACACGCAAGGACCAACGCTGTGGGTGAGCTGGGAAGTATTGCTAACCACTACCGTCAAAGCTTTGCGTTGGGTCCCCATATTGAAGATTTCTAAGAATCTTTGGTACACGTGGGGGAATGGCCCAACTCCAGTTTTCTCGGCAACCTCCTCTATAACTTCATGAGTTCTGTCGGAGTATTTTTCACCCAGTTCTATTGCACTACCCATGAGGGCTCTTCCATATTCTCCAAACACTTTCTTTGCTACGTCTTCGATTTCTTCCTTCTTCTTGTTTTCTATGTTTTTTGCGAAGTTATCGATTAGTCTGTTGACGTCAAATTCTTGGAGAATTGTGTCAAGTATACGCTGGTCGATATCAAAGGATATTTCTTCGCTCATTTTCACGCACCTTCGGGTAACGTTATTTTTATGGCGTTTACAGGGCAAACTTCGACGCAGTCATTGCACACTACGCACTTATCCCTATAAACAACAAACAGCCGATAGCTACCGGGTTCCTGAGGATCCGTTTCTTTAAATCTCAACACTTCCTTTGGTGCCACGGCGAAGACGGCGTGTGGACAGACTTGAAGACATTTCTTACACGCAAAGGGAGTCAAACATTTAGACTCATCTATTTCAATTTTCGGCAACAAACCTCATCACCAAACGTCTTTAAGCGCGGGCAAACTATTTCTTTCCACAAGGGTTATGGCGCCTCTTGGACAAGCGGTTTCGCAAAGACCACAACCAAAACATTTGAACATGTCGATGTTGGCTTTACCGGTGGTCACTTCCATTTTTGTGGCACCGAACTGGCAACGACTGATGCATGTGCCGCATCCGTTACATTCGTCGTAGTTCACCTTGGCTACGTGATGGCCCTTGAGTAAGGTTCCTTGAAGCCCATAATCTAAACGTAGCCTAATTTCAATGCAGTCAGGGTAGTCGCAGTTACATATTCCACCGATGTAAGGTGCACCAAAGATCATGACTGTATGAACCATTCCCCTTTTGTTCCAGTATCTGAGGAAATCTTTGGCTTCCTGTGGCGACATGAATTCGGCGCCTCCCTTGTATCTTTCTGGCCATCTTTCCCATTTGTACATGCCGGGTCCTATTCCTATACAGGAGTAGGTTTTCGAGTTTTCTTGGGTTGCTCGAGCGAGTCTTCTGCAGATACAGTCTATCTTTGCTATGGGGTAGACGAGGTCTACAATTTCCAAAACGTCTTGAAGGGGAAGCACTTGCCCAATGGGGTTTTGCATAAACATTTCCTGCAAACCCTGCAGTTGCTGATTGAAACTTTCCATGCTTACATCCTTTGCGTCTATTACTGACTTTATGAGTTCTAATTCCTGTACTTCTTCGAGTCTTCCAACAGCGGTTGATGGTCCCTTTTTTGGCAATCCATAAAGTCTTCGAGCGTAGTTTTTGGGATTTTTGTACCAAATGTCTCCTTCACCATAAAGTTCACATAATATACACAAAGTTTTAGACCTCTCAGTTGGGGGAAGGAAAAATTCTAGATTCATAAATAAAACTTTTGCTACTAGGGCGAGAACATTGCTTTGCGCGCGCGGAGTTGCGACACAATTCTCCATCCTTTCGAGAAAATCCCTA
>JACUTO010000257.1 GCA_014859755.1 Candidatus Bathyarchaeota archaeon | reverse complement strand
CCCGATCAAAAATTCCTCCGGCCCTTGTACTTTTCTTGTTATCTCCTGCAGTTGCCGAACTCCTTTCTGGCTCAGCGCCGCCCCTCGAGTTTTTCAATCCATTAGGGTTCGTTATACTTGCGTCCCTTTACGGTAGCGGTGCAATCTTGGCGCGGGAACTGGCGCTTCGCTGGAGGAAAGGTTATCTTTCGTTGCTTCTGCTTGGGGCAGCTTACGGGGTCATAGAAGAGGGATTGATGGTGAAGAGTTTCTTTGATCCTGCTTGGCCTGATCTAGGAGTTTTAGGAGTGTTTGGTCGTTGGATGGGAATCAACTGGGTTTGGGCTGAAATGCTCATCATCTATCACGCTGTGTTCAGCATCGCAATTCCTGTCTTGCTCGTAGAATTGGCTTATCCTTCGCAGAGAAGAGAGCGTTGGGTGGGTAGCCGTGGCTTAGGAGGCTTCGCCATTCTTCTGGCTGGTGTCGTCTTCCTAGGATATTTCGCTATGACTCTTTATCGTCCTCCTCTCCCGCAATATTTCTCAGCGGTTACACTGGTTATCTTTTTCATTTTTTTGGCTTGGAAAGTTCCCTCTGAAGACGGAAGACAAGGATCTGCGAACTCTCGTGGACCAGCGTCTTTCTTTGCGACCGGTCTTCTTGGAACTATAGGCTTCTTTATCGTTTTCTGGGTGTTACCTAACCTCCTATCTCCGCTGGGGGTAATGCTTTTGGGAGGTTTTCTAGTGTTCGGCTTCGCAAGGTTTTTGAAACGCTTGAAGTTGAAGGGATGCGATGACCTGCATCAATTCGCCTTGATAAGCGGAGGACTGGCGTTCTTCATTTTCCTCGCTCCTTTGCAGGAACTTGACAAAACTAGAACTGATAATCCGTGGGGGATGGGGCTTGTTGGCTTAGCCTTTCTAGTTGGGCTTCTCTTGCTAGGATGGCGAATCAGACGGCGAACGCGGTTTACTCGTATCCCATCTGCTTGAGGAAATCCATCGTTTCTTCCGGTACTTCGTCGTTGATTGCAGAAGAAGAACATGGCGGCGGAAACAGGCGTGACCTATTTTGATTTTTGTTCATCAGCTCCACAGCGTCTCTAATTTTTGTGGTGGGATTAACGGTTATTATTTCTTTAACCATAACATCTTTAACGTCCATAGAGTTTTCCCTGAATGAAATTCTAATTTCCTTCCCTTAAGTCATATGAAATTCAAGTAAATATTTCGACTCATATTCTATGCGCGCGCATTTCTGTAACCTTGAAAACATACGTCTAATACTTCACTTTCTATCGCGAACATCGCTCTCTTGTATTTTTTCTGCAAGTTTGCTGCCTTCTAATATAAAGGTACCTTCATAGCCACAGTCTAAACATTTCCAAATTGAAGGGCGGTAGAAGACGGGAAAATTGATGTTTGTGGAGCCACATTTCGGACAGAATTTCTTCCTCTCCAAGACTCGCTCGTTTTTCTTGGTTCTCTCTTTTGATTTTTTGAAACTATCCTTCACTTTCAGTAGATTGCCAAACTCACCAAATTTGAACTCTTTAGCTTCTTTCCCACATAATGGACAACGCTGCCCAGGCTGCAGTTGCTTATCATAAGTGCATCTGGTGTTCGGACAGGTCCATGGAGACATG
>JACUTO010000049.1 GCA_014859755.1 Candidatus Bathyarchaeota archaeon | reverse complement strand
CAACTCAGAGTCGAAGACGCCAGACAACGCGACGTATACAGAGGAATCGCCAGAATCGATCAAAAAACCATGCAAAAGCTAGGCATCTCAGCAGGGGACGTAATGGAGATCGTAGGGAAAAGAAACACGGCGGCCATAGCTTGGCCAGCCTACTCTGAAGACCAAGACAGAGGAATCATACGAATCGACGGTTTTACCCGTAAGAACTCTGGAGTAGCGATAAACGAATACGTCATAGTTCGTCCGGCAAAAGTAAGCGATGCGACAAGCGTTGTTCTTGCTCCAATCGACATGAAACTGAATGTAGACGAAGACTTCACCAATTTTGTGAAAAACAGACTTATGGAAAGAACCTTTGTGGAAGGAGACACCACCCTCGTCATGATGCTGGGCCACGCCATACCCTTCACAGTGACCAAAGCCCGCCCTCATGGAATCGTGAGAATCACCCACGGGACAAACGTCCAGATTTTAACCGAGCCAACCCCTGAAGCCAAAGGCATGCCCCGCACCACCTACGAAGACATAGGGGGACTCCACGAAGAAATTCAGCGAATACGAGAGATGGTTGAACTTCCGCTGCGACACCCAGAACTCTTCCAAAGGCTTGGGATAGAGCCTCCAAAAGGAGTCTTGCTACACGGCCCGCCAGGCTGCGGAAAAACACTTCTCGCTAGAGCCGTTGCAAACGAATCGGAAGCTAACTTCTACTCCATAAACGGCCCAGAAATAATGAGCAAGTTTTACGGTGAGTCAGAGGCTAGACTCCGTGAGATGTTTCAGAAAGCCCAGAAAAATTCTCCAAGCATTATCTTCATTGATGAGCTAGATGCTATTGCGCCTAAAAGAGAAGAAGTGACAGGTGAGGTGGAGAGAAGGGTTGTTGCCCAACTCCTCGCTTTGATGGATGGACTTGAAGGAAGAGGAAACCTCATAGTCATAGGCGCGACAAACAGACCTGAAGCCCTCGACCCCGCTTTGAGAAGACCGGGACGGTTTGACCGGGAGATAGAGATAGGAGTGCCTGACAAAAAGTCGCGATATGAAATACTGCAAATACACACAAGGGGAATGCCGCTAACTGAGGACGTTGATTTGAAGAAACTCACCGAAATAACCCACGGTTACACAGGAGCAGACTTGGCTGCGTTGTCCCGCGAAACCGCCATGAAAGCCTTGCGCAGATATCTGCCCGAAATAAACCTAGAGGAAGAGCGTATTCCACCCAGCGTTCTAGAAAAAATGGATGTTCGAATGGAAGACTTCTTAAACGCCTACAGAGAGGTCACGCCGACAGCCATGAGAGAAGTGTACATAGAAGTGCCTACGGTTCACTGGACGGACATAGGTGGTTTAGAAAGCGTGAAAGAGGAACTCATAGAGGCTGTGGAATGGCCCCTCAAAAATCCCGACGTCTTTAAGCGAATGGGCATACGACCACCAAAAGGCATTCTGCTTTACGGACCTCCAGGATGTGGAAAAACCTTGCTGGGAAGGGCTGTGGCCACCGAAAGCGAGGCAAACTTCATAACAATAAAGGGTCCAGAAGTCTTTTCAAAGTGGGTTGGCGAATCGGAGAAGGCTATTCGAGAGGTGTTTAGGAAGGCAAGGATGGCTGCTCCAGCCGTTGTTTTCTTCGACGAGTTTGACTCCCTCGTGCCCAGAAGAGGAATGGGCTACGCCGACAGCGGAGTCACGGAGCGAGTCATCAGTCAACTCCTAACGGAGATGGATGGAATAATCACCTTAGAGGATGTGGTTGTCATCGCTGCAACGAACAGACCTGACATAGTGGACCCCGCGATTCTTCGACCGGGAAGATTTGACCGTTTGATTTACGTTCCAGAACCAGACCAGAAAACTAGGCTGGAAATCTTTAAAATTTACACCAAAGACATGCCCTTGACAAAAGATGTGGACCTATCCCAACTGGCCACCATGACAAAGAGCTATTCTGGAGCTGACATCGAAGCGCTTTGCAGAGAAGCTGCACTTAATGCCTTAAGGATAGACATAAAAGCCAAAGAAGTTAGCCTCGATTATTTCAAAAAAGCCACAGAAAAAATTGGACCAACTATAATGCCGAACATGGAGGCATGGTACAAGGGCTTCATAAAGCAGGTCCGGCAAATAAAGAAGGCAACAACACCAGTGGCGTAGGATTATGCCCTTAGGAGCCAAATAAATGTCTATAAAAACTTGGAAACCCCACCCTCTCTACACGACGATAGTGGAAATCCTGGAGAGAAAGGGTCCTCTGACCGATGTCGAGTTATATGACTTGTTGAAAGAGAGTTATGAGGGCATAGGGTTTGGAAACCTGAACAAGACTTTGATGAGAATGGAAATCGAAGGCAAAATCTATGTCTCAGCTCTCACCAAAGGAAAAAGAAGGGTTGAACTAATCGAGAGGAAAGAAGGTTAGGAATGCCTTCCGCCTTTATACGGATCAGCCTCTAATCTTTCGTTAACATAGTGGTGCAAAATTTTGGGCGTAAATTTGAGAAAACTGGTGCCCAAAACAAAGGTTGACCTTAAAAGTCTGAGTGGAAAGTCCATAGCCATCGACGCCTACAACGCCCTCTACCAATTCCTCGCCATCATCCGCCAACCAGACGGAACACCCCTAAAAGACAACACCGGCAGGATAACCAGCCACCTAAGCGGCTTATTCTATCGAACCGCCAACCTCGTTGAGATGGACATCAAAGTTGTCTACGTCTTTGACGGAGTCCCACCAGCCCTCAAAGAGGTAGAAATCAAACGTCGAACCAAAGTGAAGGCAGAAGCTCTCATCAAGTATGAACGAGCATTGCAAGAAGGCAGAATAGAAGAGGCCCGAACCTACGCCCAAATGACTTCAAGGCTCAAAGACTACATGGCAGAAGACTCAAAGCGCCTCCTCACCCAGATGGGCGTGCCATGGGTTCAAGCACCATCCGAAGGCGAAGCCCAAGCAGCTCACCTGGCAAAAAAGGGCGACACCAACTACTGCGCCAGCCAAGACTACGACAGCCTCCTTTTCGGCGCACCCACGCTTTTGAGAAACGTAACGATAAGCGGAAGAAGGAAACTTCCGAGAAAACCTGTCTACGTCGAGGTCGTTCCCGAAATCATAGAACTAGATCAGCTTCTCAAAGAGCTGAACATCACCCGTGAACAACTCGTAGACATCGGCATCTTGGTGGGAACAGATTTCAACCCTGAAGGCGTGAAAGGTATAGGACCGAAAACCGCCCTCAAACTAATAAAACAACACGGAAGCCTCGAGAAACTGCTACCCACGCTGAAAGAGGCAGAGTTTCCAGCCGAACCCCAAAGAATACGAGAAATATTCCTCAACCCAAAGGTCACAGACAAATACAAATTGACTTGGAAAGACCCCAACGTCGAGGGCGTAGTAGACTTTCTATGCCGCGAAAGAGACTTCTCCGAAGAAAGAGTGCGAAAAGCCCTCAAAAAAATGACTGAAGGCCTAAGGAAGGCCAAGGGAAAAGTAACTCTTGAAACATGGTTCGGCGCTTGACCACCAAGTTACAGTTTGAATCCGTGTTTTCCAATCAGAGGCACAAACGCGACTCCACCCAAATTTTCCTCAAAGATTTTCCCGTCTTTTTTTCTAACTCGCACCAGAGTCTGGTAGAGGTGGACGCCCCCAACCGGAATGACCAGGATTCCTCCGTTTTTTAACTGTTCAGTCAATGGTTCGGGGATGTCTGGAGCAGCCGCTGTGACCAAGATACGATCGTATGGAGCCTTTTCTAGGCACCCCAGGGAACCGTCGCCACAAATCACGGTGATTCGATCAGCATATCCTGCCGTCTCGATGTTTTTTCTCGCAAACTCGGCCAATTCAGGAACCCTTTCCACAGTGTAAACGTGCCCCCACTCTTCTTTTTTCGCATCAGTCGGAGCTACAATCTCGGCTATGGTGGAGGCGTGCCAACCTGAACCGGCTCCTATCTCTAGGACCCTATGTCCCACTTCCAATTCGAGGGCTTCATCCATTATGCATACCATGTTTCGCCCAGTTGACCGCCTTGGATCAGCTGAGAGGCGCGGAAATGGTTTGCCCAAACCCTATGGGAAGCGGGGAATCCATCGCCGCGTGAGCCTTCACCCTTTCGGGAAGAAAGGAGTCACGGGGAACTCGACGCAGCGCCCTAATAACCTTAGGCGACCGGAGAATGCCCGCTCTAATCAATCTTTGAATTAACTCTTCCCAAGCCTGCTTCTCCATCTTTCACTCACAAGAATAACTGTGAACGTATGCCTTAAGACTTTACGATTCAAATTGATGTTGTGTTGGCGCGCGCTTTGAAAAACCGCACGCACACAGATGGAAACACAGATTAAGGACATCTCTGTCCTTCTTTGAGCAAAAACAATAGGTGTGAACCAGCGATGAAAAGTTCAGAAGTGAAGACGAAGAAAAGGAAGAAACGGAAGATAATAAAGGTCAAGCACGATACAGACTACGTAGAATTCATCGAAGCTCAGATGATTAACCTAGCCTTGGAACTGGACAGCAAAAGGAAACAAAAATACATAGTCTAAGTTCAGCAGTGACAATGTTTGTGGTTCTCCTTTTGGTCGATCTTTCAAATTTTTATTACTCCTTTATCTCCGCTAGGAATGAATCGTTAGCGCGCGCATGTTTCTATTTAACCGTCACAGACTTCGCTAGATTTCTAGGCATGTCTGGATCGCATTTTCTCTCAATTGCCATGTAATAGGCGAAGAGTTGCAGCGGGATGACGTATGGGATCGGTGACAAAACTTCAGGCAACCCCGTCTCTATCTCAATGTAGTCGTCGGCCAACGATTTAATTTCCTCGTCTCCCTTTTCAACTACAACAATAATGGAGGCCCCTCGAGCCTTCATCTCCATAATGTTTCCCACGATTGTCTTGTGAGTGTCATCTTTTGGACAGATGAAGATCACTGGAAAGCCCGGCTCAATCAGGCTGATGGGCCCGTGTTTGCTTTCTCCAGCGGGATAGGCTATGGAGGGAACGTAGGCTATCTCCATGAGTTTCAGTCTATCCTCAAGGGCGACAGCCGAACTTATCCCTCTTCCCAAAAAGAAGAAACACTGTTTGTCGCGGTATTTCTTAGCGAGCTGTTTTACCTTTTCCTCTTGAGTTTGAATAATCCTCTCAACGATGTCCGGTATTTGCTCAAGCTTCTCTTCAAGGTTCTCAATTTCTACATGGGAAATCTTTCCCCTTTTCTTGGCAAGCCTTAAAGCAAGCTGAGAGAGCACGGAAAGCTGAGAGGTAAAAGTTTTCGTAGCCGCAACCCCTATCTCCGGCCCCGACTGTTGACAGACGTAAACGCGGGCAACACGGGTTAGGGTGGATCCGACAACATTCGTAAGTCCCAGAACCGTAGCGGCACGTAGCCTCGCACATTCAACTGCTGCCAGGGTGTCAGCAGTCTCCCCAGACTGGCTGACGACGAGAAGGGTGCTGTCAATGTTCACAGATTTCCCGTGCTGTTCGACGAACTCCGACGCGATAACAGGGTGGGTCGCCAAAAGCGCCAGTTTAGAAAACATGTAGGACGCTGCGAGACAAGCGTGGTAAGAGGTCCCGCAAGCCACTAAGAAAACTTCTCCGGCCCGATCAAGGAAGGTAGTCATTAACTCCAAAAATTGATCCTGCAATCTAAGCGTGTTCCTTAGGCACAAAGGTTGCTCATGGATCTCCTTTAGCATGAAATGGGGATAACCTTGTTTTTCAGCCAGCTCAGGAGACCAGTCGATATGCTCGGGTTCCCTAGTAACCTGTGTCCAATCAAGAATCTTCCGAATTTCGTATCTTTCATCACTCAGAACAACGATTTCTCCATCCTGAACGATAACGGACCTATTCGTCATCGGGAGAAAAGCCGGAATGTCAGATGCACAGTAAACGGCGTTCTCAGCGATTCCAACAACAAGGGGACTTTCTTTTCGGGCACAAACAATCTTATCGGGTTCTTTAACTGAAACAACAGCGATGGCGTAGGAGCCATCCAACCGCTTCACAGTCTCGCGTACTGCTTCGACGAGAGTCAAGCCTTCCCTCAATTTTTCTTCAATGAGATGGGAAATAACCTCAGTGTCGGTTTTTGATCGAAAGGTGTGTCCACGCTCTTCAAGCTCCATCTTGAGCTCCGCAAAGTTTTCGATGATCCCGTTGTGAACGACGGCGATTTGTTCGTCGCAATCAGTGTGCGGGTGGGCGTTCACTTGGTAGGGAGCTCCGTGAGTCGCCCATCTTGTGTGACCTATTCCAATCCGGCCGGGAAGGTCGTCTAGATTATGTAAAGCGTGAACCTCATCGATTTTTCCGCTATCCTTTTTGATAAACAGCTTATTCTCATGAAGAGTTGCTGTTCCTACAGAGTCGTAACCTCTGTACTCAAGCCTCTTTAAGGCGACATGAACTATGGGTGCCGCCTCGCCACTTTTAAGGATGCACCCAAATATACCGCACACAGTTGATTCCTCAAATTCCCTCGCTTCTGTGGTGACCGCTAAACCGAGATTTCCTTTCTTCAAGCTTTATTTAGTCTAAAAAGGCTTCTATAAGCATTTTTAGGAAAATGGTTTTAGAATTAAAAGGGGAATCATAAAGGTTTCCAAGGCTTCTAGGCGTGTTGAGGATATAACCGTTAAAAAATGTTTTATAAGGGTTTTAGTTTGTTCCAGAGGGCTTCTGTTTCCGTGCCATGTTTACCACAAAAAATATGAATGCCAAAATCAACCATGAAAGAAGGAGAGCAGTTTGGTTCTTGAAGATTTCCTCTTTCCCGGAGAACTCATAACATTTCAGAGTGGCAAGGTTAAAACCCTAAAGGATCACTTTGATTTCTATATAACAGATCAGAGAATACTGCTTTACAGACGTAGAGGAGTTGTCTTTAAGAAGGACAGAATTATCGCTGAGAGAATAGAGGACATTCGGACGTTACATTACGACGAGAAAGGGATAGCTAAAAAGAAAGGTGTCTTACGTATTGAGACCGTGAGCAAGAAAATGGAACCAATAGAGGGAAAAGTAGCAGATATAAAGGCTATCTGGCAAGAGCTACAAAAATACATCAAAAAAGAAGGATAAACCTTGTCGACTCTGAGTCGACTAAAACTGTTTTGCCCTCTCATCAGAACGCAACAGATAGCGGATAACGATCATTTCTTTTTGAACCCAATGATGAGACCAACGATGAGACTACCTACAAAAGGTAAATTGGTCAAGAGGGGTGCGAACAAACCCAGTGCTGGATTAATGGCATTAACAAAATTTGATACCATTTCAACTAATCCGCCGTAATCTATGCCGATCACATTTGTATACACCAAAAACATCAGAGAAAAGACGAACATTCCAAGGATCAACGCAACTCTAACAACTTTCCTAATAGCGTACCCTATAAAAAATCCACCAATCCCACCTACGCCAAGTTGGAAAAGGATGGGGGCGAAGGCTTCACTCACTACCAGATTCACCCTACAACCTGTTAAGAAACATCTTCCTTTTTTCATAGACCTTACGTAATTAATAAAACTAACCATCAACCAAGCCATATAAAACTGTTAAGAGCGGATTTTCTGAATCCAGAATAAATATTGTTTCTTCCTAACATATAAATGAAAAACGCAAATATCAGTTTTCGGAGTGACTCTCTAATCTCCAAATCTGTAAAGGTTGGTTTGGTGCGCCTATGTCGCTAAAAGTTGCGGACGTTATGGTTGAAGACGTCATAACAGTAGAAGAGAAGACAACCATAAAGAAAGCTGTGGAACTCATGAACAAACATGAGATAGGGTGTCTAATCGTAGTGAAGAGGGGAAAGCCTGCTGGAATAGTGACTGAAAGAGACATGCTAAAAAGAGTTCTACTCGAGTCTAAAGATCCAGAAAAAACCAAAGTTAACGAGATAATGTCTAAGCCCCTCATTGTTGGAAAGCCTCAAATGGACATAGAAGACGCCGTGAAACTGATGTTCAAAAGAAACATCAAGAAACTTCCAGTGGCCGACGAGGGCTATCTCGTCGGCTTAGTAACCTTGACAGACCTCGTTCGGTCTGAACAGATTATCAGAATACTAAAGAACCTTCCAGACAAAGAGACCCCAAAGCGGATGAAGAAAGTCGTAGACTATTTCAACCGCATTATCTCCATATCATACGAATGAAGTATGCCGCAAAGGCTAAAGCGTTATGCGCTCAACCGTTAAAAAAATGTTTATAAAGGAACCGTCCTTTAGTTGCAACCATGAAGAAAAAGCTGTTGCTCAGCGGCGAAAGAAGACAATACATGGTGAAAGACATAGCCGTTTTTGACAACCCTGAGAGACTCAAAGCTGTCTTAAACAAACTCAGCTGGAGAATTCTTCAACTCCTTAGCGAAAAAGAAATGTATCCCATGGAGATCGCGAAGAAACTGGAGGTGCACGAACAGAAAGTCTATTATCATATCAGGAAGATGGCGAAGGCCGGCGTAGTGAAGATCGTTAGGGAGGAGGAAAAGAAGGGAGCCGTCGCAAAATACTACAAAGCCTCTTTCCCAGCTTTAGGAGTCGAACTTCCCTTTGGTTACCAAAAGATCAAGAACGTCTCAGTTCCCAGCATAGATGAGAAAATGAAACAGTTCCTCAGCCCCTTTCTAAAGGAAGACGGCACTTTCGATGGAAAGATCATAGTGGGTAGCCCTGACCCTCACGGTCCCTTTAAAGCCAGAGCCAGAGACGGCCACTACGCCTCCTATTTAACACTCTTCCTCGGACAATTCGTCGAATTACCAGAGGACTTCCCGATAAAGCTAGACGTCGACGTAAAGGCTGAGAAGGAAGAAAACAACAACTTGATCTTGGTGGGTGGACCCGGAACCAACCTTATCACCCAAGAAGCCAACGAGTTTTTGCCAATACGCTTCAACATGATGCCCTCTAAACACGGATTCCTCCTAGGCGGATTAGTCTCCGAAAAAACCAAAAACGTCTACACCGCCGACAACATAGGCGTAATAGCAAGAATACCAAACCCTTGGAACAAAGAAAAAAGGATAATTGTCCTCGCCGGCAACAAGGCAGTTGGAACCAAGGCCTGCGTGCTAGCCCTCGCAAAATTCTGGAAAGAAGCCATAAAGAATTTCAGCGATGAAGAAAAATTTGCGGCCGTAATTCAAGGATTCGACCTAGATGGAGACGGAAAGGTAGATTCCATAGAAGTTCTCGAATAGCTTCCGAATTGAGAGAAACCGCAATAAGATACGTAACAAATAGCCACACTGACTAATCATGAAACCTGTAATTATCGCCTTTTTTGCACATGGACACGAAAACATTCAAGCAACACATGAGACGACGTTCGAGGTCACGAAAGAGACGACTCTTACCAAGCGTGGCGACTGCATAATCGCCGTGGAGGCAACGAAGGGTGCGGCTGATTTGCCCCTCGAATTTAAAGAAGCCGCGAGAAAAAAGGGCGCACAAATAACGATAACGATTGAAGCAGGAGAACTAAGGGAAATAGTGAGGACTAAAGGGAGCCCTCGGTTGCTGTTTACCCACCCCACGGATTTGGTGGTGAGAAAAACTGATTACGTCTGCGGTCGAACACTGGCGATAAGGGCGGACAAGGCTGCCAGCGACCTTTC
>JACUTO010000256.1 GCA_014859755.1 Candidatus Bathyarchaeota archaeon | reverse complement strand
AGTGTTTTTTCTAGTCCTCTTATCCTTTTTCAACATTCAAATTCCATTGGATCCAGATAGCAGTGAAATGTTGAAAACAGTATTCTTTCAGAAAACAATCTTGCAGATTTAAAAGCTAGAACACGGAGGCACATCGTTGTATTTTGTCCGAAATTCGCAGAAAACAAGAATGTTGTGCAATGAGAATCGGTAAAGCGTTACAAAAAATATAAAGGAATGCGCCTATCGTTTAAACTTGGCGAGGGCCCGTGGTCCAGTTGGTTAACCCGTAGTTGAGGCCAAAAGACGCTTCCCTCACGCGGAAGAGATCGCCGGTTCAAATCCGGCCGGGCCCACCAACATCCAATTGGTTTACCATAAATTTAAATAAGGCAATTCGTCAACTGGTTGAACACGTAAGAATTAGAGTTCCTAAAGAATGCTAGTTCTTCGTTGACTATAAGAGGGAGGTGTAATTCGCTTGTCGTATAGAGAACCTCGAGAGATGCATAAAGCAGTCTGCGCCGATTGCGGTCAAGAATGTGAAGTTCCATTCAAACCCGATCCTAGCAGACCGGTTTACTGTCGAGATTGTTGGTCAAAGAGAAGACGATCGAGAAGACCTAGATATTAGGTTTCATCGCTGATTCATCCGATTGCTAAGTCGTTTTCGTCAATTTTCTCAAAGATTTTCTTTTATTTTCTCTGCGATCTCGTCCAAATCCTGTCTTTCTACTTTTTCGAATCCCACAGGCCCTAACATGGCTCCTATAAACTTTGATATAGCGTCTCCCCTAAATCTCGGTATAATATGAACGTGAAAGTGCCTCACCGACTGTCCCGCAGCCCTCTCATTAAATTGAAGAATGCTAATCCCCTCAGCACCAACAGCATTCTTCACCGCAACACTAACCCTCTTAACCACAGCAAACAGGTCAGCTAAGACTTTTTCAGGAATATCATAGATGGTTTCCCAATGTTCCCTGGGAACAACCAAAGTGTGTCCAACGTTGGCGGGATGCAAATCCATGAACGCCAAAACACTGTCGTCCTCATAAACGATGCTTGCTTGGTCCTCTCCCAACATGATCTTACAGAAGTTGCAAGATTCACTCATGCATATCTCTCCTCTTTCCACGGATCAGCCGTGTTGCTGTACCCACGCTTTTCCCAGTACCCCAGTTCCTGTTCCTCCGTAAATCTCAGCTTCCTCACCCATTTTGCGCTTTTGTAGGCATACTTCTTAGGCACCACTAGACGTAATGGTCCCCCATGCTCAGGCTTCAAAGGCTTGTCATCCAGTCTATAGGCTAACAGTACATCATCGTCTAGTAAATCTTCAAGGGGCAAGCTCGTGGTATAATCTCCTTCAGCCACAACAGTCACATACCTAGCTTCCTTCAAAGGTTTAACCAGATCAGAAATAGTTTTGAAGGCAACTCCTTCCCACTTGTTATCCAGCTTGCTCCACCCAGTTACGCAGTGAAAATCGCTTTTCCCCACAACCTTTGGGAGCTTCAAAAACTCCTCATAAGTCAACCTCACCGGATTCTTCACCAAGCCTTCAACCACAAAATCCCACATTTTTGGGTCAAACTTCGGTATGGATCCTTCGTGCAAAACCGGAAATTTCGAAGTAACCCTCTGATTCGGGGGAACCTTCTGCTTTTCCTCACCCATAACCA
>JACUTO010000048.1 GCA_014859755.1 Candidatus Bathyarchaeota archaeon | reverse complement strand
GTGGTAGCCCGGGGGAGATTCGAACTCCCGTCAGCGGGTCCAGAGCCCGCAATGCTTGACCACTACACCACCGGGCTTCTTTCAGGCTCTGCTAGAAAAACGTTTCACCTTCCTAATAAATATCTCACCGTGATTTCCATTACAGATGATTTCTAAGTATCTGCTCAATTGATGTTACGTACTTCACAGAAAATCGCAAGATTTATATATTAAAACATTCACTCTGCTTAAATACGGCGGGCCAGATGGACGGTTTCTGACTCTGATCATTATGAAGAACCACAACAGTGACGGATTTCTCGCCACAAAATCACCGAGGGAAAAAACCACGCAGAAAAAAGAAGTCCCGCAGCGAACCGCGGAAAAGTGTCCTGAATGCGGTAGCACAAACCTTATCCATGATTACGACACGGGAGAGACTATCTGTGGAGGCTGCGGTTTAGTTCTTCGTGAACAGATGATGGATAAGGGTCCGGAGTGGCGGGCCTTCACTCAAGAGGAGAAAGCGTCTAGAAGTCGTGTGGGGGTGCCAACGTCTTATTCTGTCCACGATAAAGGGTTGTCCACGGCTATAGGTCGCGTGGATCGCGATGCCTTTGGACGTAAACTTCCCCTTTCCACAAGGCTTCAGATGTGGCGATTGCGGAAATGGCAGATACGGTCTCGGGTTCACTCTTCTGTGGATCGAAATCTTGCTCAGGCTATGGCGGAGCTGGATCGCCTTTCTGACAAAGCATACATTCCTGGGCCTGTCAAGGAGAAGGCTGCGGTTATTTATCGTAAGGCTTTGGACAAGGGGTTGGTGCGTGGCAGGTCTATCGCTGCTATTGCTGCTGCTTCTCTTTATGCTGCTTGTCGCACTACTGGAACTCCTAGGACTCTTCGGGAGATAGCTGAAGCTAGCTTTGTGGATAAGAAAGATGTGGCTCGTTGTTATAGGCTTCTGCTTCGGGAGCTTAAGGTTCAGATGCCCATTGCTGATCCTCTTACGTATGTTTCTAAGATTGCTGAGAGAACTGGTATCTCTGGTCAAACGCAGGGTATTGCCATCAAAATTCTTCACGAGGCTAGGAGAAGACGGGCTGCGGCTGGTAAGGATCCTATGGGCTTGGCGGCGGCTGCGCTGTATATTGCTTGTTTGCAGAGGAATGAGAAGAAGACGCAGAAGGATATTGCTGAGGCTGCTGGTGTAACGGAAGTTACTGTTAGGAACCGATATAAGAGTTTGAAGAGGCAGTTGGGCCTAGAAATACCGGATTAGCTGTTTTCTTCTTCTAGTTCCATTGCTATTGGACCCGTGTAGCCGCAACTCTCGCAGACGTATTGGCTGGGTGCTATTCCGTACATTCTTGGGTATGTGTTGAGACTGC
This sequence comes from Candidatus Bathyarchaeota archaeon, assembly GCA_014859755.1. GTDB lineage: Archaea > Thermoproteota > Bathyarchaeia > Bathyarchaeales > Bathyarchaeaceae > Kmv02. The sequence continues at coordinate 8,468 of JACUTO010000048.1, read as the reverse complement.
TGGAGAGTTTAATTTTGTGGCTTCCGCATTTGGGGCAAAACTTGGGAGCTGTTTTACTCAGTTTTTTGTGTTTTAGCCCTTTGAGTACTTCGCGAAGATTCTTGAGTATATTCATGTTTATCGCTGTGTTTGGTTATTGAATTTCGACGTTTTCTTCTGGGTAGCCCAAGTGGATGAGGTAGGATTTGACTTTGTCTCTGTGGTCGCCTTGGAGGAGGATTTCGTCGTTTTTTGCTGTTCCTCCGCAGGCGCAGAAAGTTTTGAGTTTTTGGGCTAGGCGGCTGAGGTTAGCGTCTTTGTCGTTGATGCCGTCGATGATGGTTACTGCTCTTCTCCATTTTCTTGTTTCTAAGCGTATTCGTATGCGTTGTTGTTCTTTGCTTATTTCTTCGCAGACACAAACGTCTTGGGGTAGTCCGCAGGTTGGGCAAATTTCCGCCATGATACTCAATTAAAACAGATGATGTGAGAACTATATAAGATTTTCAATCCAAAAATACGTATTCACGTGTAGTCTCTCTAGACTACCCCTATTTTTCTTTATATACTCACAACATAAGTTTTAGCATTAGCGGTACATTCAGGAGATCTGTACTGTTTCGGTAATCCGGTACCGAATAATGTTGACTGTATATAGCCTCCTCCCACTACTCTACAGAACTAAGGTTTTCAACGACTTTTTCAACGTTCTCGGTGCTTTTCCAGTAGCAAATTCTCATAAACCGAATTTTCTATATAACTAAACGTTTCTCGAACACTAGGCTCAATCATATTTGGATCCTAATAACGGCAGAATGTTGAAAACAATATTTTTTCAGAATTTTCAAATGGAAAGTTTTTTAATCTGTTCCAGCACGTATTGCCGAATTTCTCTGGGTTTTGGAAGTCTCGCAACTATTTTTCCCTTTTCTATCAAAGGCCTTAGCATCGGTTGAGTCTTGCCTCCGCATTCTGGACACTTCGGTTGAGAAGCTTTGAAGGGCAACACGGTGTCCACTAAGCATTGGGGGCACCTCCAAACCTGCTTTTTTCCACCTAGCTTACCTCGTTTAGCCACAAGTTTTCCTTCAAGCTCTATAATATCCATGGCAAAATCCACGGTGGGCGCATTACTAACAGAAGTTCCAACACCAAACGCTTCTGCACCAGCTTCGCCCAGAACCCTAACCCTTTCCTCGTTGAGACCTCCGGAAACAAAAATCTTGACGTGTTGATAGCCCCTCACGTCCAGCTCCCAACGAACCTCCCGAATAATTTCAGCGAAATTTCCCTTCCTTGACCCAGGAGTGTCCAGTCGCACGCCATAAAGACGGTCTTTCAACGCCTCAGCAGCCATTATCGACTCAATCTTCTCGTCAAAATACGTGTCCACTAAAGCCACTCTAGGAACGTCCGGCGAAATAATTTCATCAAAAGCCTTCCAAGCCTTCACCTGATCTCCAAACACGATGATTAGGGAGTGGGGCATCGTCCCCGTAGGCTTCTCTCCAATAGTTTCAGCTCCCTTGAGACTGGAAACTCCGTCGAAACCTCCAATATACGCAGCTCTGTCAAGCATCGGAGACAAAGCCGGATGCATGCGGCGGATTCCAAAGGCCATAACATTTTTTTCGCCAGCAGCCTTCTTTATCCTCGCAGCCCGCGTCGCCGCCCCAGAAGCCTGACAAATCAAACCAAGCATAGGAGTCTCCAGAACACAATATTCCCCGTAGGGACCATCAATAAACATGACAGGCTCTCTCACGCCTCTATGATCCATGTGGTAGAAAACGCTTCCCTCCGGCATGGTATAAACATCAACTGGACATCCTTCAAACAGGCGGGCTTCCTCCTCGATTCCACAGAGGATTCCCCAAGGCCACCCGCTTGGAAGCTTACCAGGCGTAACCTCAGCCAACGCCCTAAGCTTGTCCAGCTTTTTTGCTTCAATAATCTGCTTGGTTCTGGAGAAATAGATGTCGGTGGTTTTTCCCCTCTTAATTTCTTCGTCGGTTGCAACATGGAAAAGACCCATGTGATCCTCACTCCTGAACCAGTTCTTTTTTCATCAGTTCGTCTACGTTAGTGATTTTACATCCATAAATTGTTTTCATGTATTCGATCCCAGCTTTTTGGACCTCTTCATTAACGGCTTCTACACAATCTTCCGGAACTATAACCCGGTATCCCCGAAAGAAAGCATCAGCTGCAGTATTCTGAATACACACGTTGGTGACTAACCCAACGAGCACCAGCGTGTCAACCTTGAGTTCCCGTAGGAGCAGATCCAGATAGGTTCCAAAAAAGGCGCTGTATCTGCGCTTCTGAATAATATAGTCCCCTTTCACAGGTTTTAATTCTTCAATAACCTCGGCTCCCTTCGTGCCAACCAACGCGTGCTGTGGCCAAATTTCAAACTCTTCATCAATGTCGGGCAGATGGGTGTCATTCGTGTAAATGACGGGTATCTTTTTCTTTCGGACGAAGTTGAGGAGGCGCTGAATGTTGGGGATGATCTTGGAAGCGCTTTCACATTTTAGGGTACCGCTCACAAAGTCGTTTATCATGTCAACAACAACTACTGCCGTTTTCACGGGACTTGCCTCCAGCAAACGTCATGATAGTTAGGTGAAACAGTTGCTTAAAAGTTCAATGTTTAACATGAATTTTCGCTTCTAGGATATCAGTGGCAGAAGCTGAACGTATCCCACCTCTATAATCGCAGCCACGAAGAAAATCGAGTAGATAACTGCAAGGTCTTTCAGGGTCATTTTTCTCTTCAAGGTTTTCTCTATGGTTTGGAATATTCCGTACCCTTCAATAATCGCATTTGGAGTGCTTAGGAGAATAACCAAAACCAAAGTGTTTACGACCACCTGACCATGCACCAGCATACTTGCCCTAAGAATGCTTATCAAAATGATCATAGCCGTAAACACAAAGGCGAATACACGGGGATGCTGAAGCACCACATATTCGATTTCCCGTTTAGGCATGAAGGTTAAGACAACCCCGACATAAAACGTCATTCCAAGCAGAATAAGCGAAACCGCCAGAACGTTATGGATAAACACAATCAAAATAGCCAAGGGCGGATTCGAAAAAACATTTCCCAAATAGTTGAAAAAAGACCTGTTTTCAACATATGCAAGGACCAAGCACAACAGAAAAACTAAACCAAGCACTACTGTTCTTTTCGCCTCGTTCACGGCTTTTCTCCTGCCCTTCGCGCAACTGCCCTGAGAGGCCTCAAAGAGAAGCTAACCCTGCAAAAAGCAGGAAGGGAATCGCAAAGAGAAAGGCTAAGATGACCCAAACCACCACGTATATAATTGCCGCCAAAACTGAGACGGCAAGGGCTCCCAACCACCCAGTTTCATAGTAATGCCTAATCAAGAGTAACCAGATAAGAAGAGAAAGAATTAGACCGATTATGGATGGAAAGAATAGTGCGCATATGTTACCTACGACCGTTCCAAGGAGAGAAATCACGAAGGCGTCACTGAATAACGCTCTTCGTTTACCAACTACAATAACGCCTGCCACATAGAAGACGATGGTCATAACAATAAGGTGTATGATGAAAAGAATTACAGCAAAAAGTAACTCAGCCTCGCCGAGTATCTGAAGCCGCCAATTCCCTCCCATAAAATCAATGAGTGAAGATATCAACATATGTCATCACCGATTATGCCTTACCGTATTTCCGGGTTTTCAATAAAAGGTTTGCTCGCTGTTTTTCATGTCATCGCTTCTCTTTTTATTTCAAAGATAACCGTTCCACCAAGAGTGTATGGCGGTCCAGGATCGAGGCACTGGACGTAGCCAACGTCTCCTTCCTCCTTGGCAAGACCCAACTCTTTGAAACCGACTCCCCTGCCTAAGGCAATGACCATAGACAACATGGAACCCAACGCATGAACGCATAGGGCATCGGTTTTCTCTGGAACTATGTTAGGTCCTTCAATAACGATTCTGTCTCCAACCTTGAAGACAGGGCATTTACCCCGAATTTCCTTAACGGTTATGATAAGGCGATGGATGGTGTTTATAGTGAGAACCTCCACGGTCAGCAAACTCTGTTAACGTTAATATTCCACCTCATGAGAAAAATAAATTTTCCATGAAAAACGCCTTCTTATTCAGCATTAATCTTAGATGCAACGAGGTTTCCCTTAATTTTCCTTAAAAATAGCAACATTTTAAAAGGAGGTTGCGGGAAAATAGGACCTTGAATGATAAGGGGACTATGAATTTATGAAACGGCGACGCCCGGCCATAATCGGCGTTGGCAGAACAAAGTTTGGTGAACATTATGAAAGAGGTCCAGAAAAACTGGTGGAAGAGGCTGGACTGCAGGCGCTAGATTCGGCCGGCGTAAAGCGGAAAGATTTAGACGCTTGCTACTTTTCAGATTACTTCCTTCAAATCACAAACAAAATTGGAATCGAAGAAGGCTTTCAATCCGAACTTTTAGAGCTACATGTTCCCATGGAAAAGATGAGGTCCTTCAGCTCCGCCCTCCTCAACGCCTGCCACGCAGTTCAATCAGGAAAATACAACCTAGTTCTTGTGGGCGGAGTGGAAAAAATGACTGATCGCTGGGACAAAATCAGAGACGACCTAATGCTTCTAGAAGACCCGTGGAGCTATTATGCCGGATGTACACCAGAGGCAAACCATGAACTTCTGCTTAGGGGGTACATCAAGAAATACGGAATCTCAGGAGAGCAACTTGAAAAATTCAACATGGCTTTGGCCCAGATATCCGTCAAAAATCATCACCACGCAATAGAAAATGAATATGCCCAATATCAAAAGGACATAAGCGTGGACAAAGTCTTGAAGGAACGATCCAAAGCCTGCAAATCTCTGGGACTCTACGACTTCGCTCCCATTTCTGACGGAGCCTCAGCTCTGATCTTGGCAAGTCCAGAAATCGCCAAGAACTGCTCGGATACCCCCATTCGAGTTTTGGGTTCTTCTTCAGCCACCGACTACGTCACCTTTCCGTCACGGGAGGATAGAACAGGGTTTGTGGCAAGCACTATTGCCATGAAAAGCGCCCTCAAAATGGCTGACGTTGAAGTAGGCGACATCCAAATAGCCGAACTCTACGATCAATCCACGCTACTGGAAATGATATCCCTAGAAGACTTAGGCTTCTCGAAGAAGGGGAAGGCTTGGCTTGACATTTACAACAGCTGCAAAGAATACCAAGGCTTCTACGAAATCGATGGAAAAAAACTCTTCGTAAACAGAAACGGCGGCCTCAAGGCTGATGGAAACCCCTTAGGAGCCACTGGGGGAGCCCAAATTTTTGAGGTGGTCAAGCAACTCAGAGGAGAAGCTGGCAAAAGGCAGGTCGAAGTGGATGGAGATCCCCCTAGATTCGGTTGCGTCTCAGAATTAGAGGGATTCGGAACAAAGGCCTATGTCCACATTTTAGGGAGGAACTAACATGAGCAGTGAGCCTATTGAAAGGAGAGTCTCCTATATCGGAGACAGACTTAGGGGCAGTCGATGCACCCTTTGTGGAAAAGAATACTTCAGAGGCAAGGACTACTGCGGAAAATGCGGAAGAAAAAGCTTCGGAAAGATGAAGGACATCGACTTCTTTTACGAGAAAGGTAAACTAGAAGTTTGCACCCTCATTGGCGAACCTACAAACAAATTCACCAAGCTGGGACCCTACGTCTACGGCATTGTTTCATTTCATAACGGAAAAGTGAGGGTTCCGAGTAGACTAACCGATTCTATTCTGAAGGACGGAGAACTAGATCTCTCTTGTTTTGAGGGCAGAGAGGTTGTTCCAAGATTTAGGAGAAGACACGCCGTAACGCGAAGCGACATTGTCCCAACGATTTCCCTAGCCTTCACCCTCGCCGACGACTACTACCCCCATCAAGAATACAAAATAATCAAACCCAAAAAAGAGTACGACACTCCGGGAATCGTTGGATACGGAGTCTACGTCTCAAAATTCCGGATCAAAGAAGGGATGATAGAAAGATCTGTGCCCTTCCTAGATGAGGACGCTGTCACGGCAGCGGTTGAGGCTGGAAAAATGGCCTTGATCCATTCTGGAGTAGACCATTCCCTCATTGGTAAAGTATATGTGGGCTCAGAATCTAACCCCTACGCCGTCAAGCCCATAGCCTCCAAAGTAGCCCAAGTTCTGAAGTTGGGTAAGGAGGAAAAAACTGATGGTCTCCAGAGCGTAGACGCCATCGACACAGAATTTGCGTGTAAAGCCGCTACAAGCATGTTCAAGGATGCGGCGTCGCTGGTATATTACCCACGTGCCCACACACCCTACACGATGACGGTGGGCGCAGACAATTCTCAAGCCGCCCCGAGAGACCAACTTGGAGGAGAACTAGACTTATTCGTGGGTTACGGTGGTTCCGCCTTCATCTTCGGCATGCACGACGTCATCGCCGAGTTGGAAGGCTGGTACTCCTGCACCTCAGACACGCCGGATTTTTGGAGAAGAGACCGGGAACTCTATCCAAGACACGGCGGCCGATTCACAGGGGAACCCGCTTACTTTAAACATGTCCTGAATGCTTGTAGAAAGCTCATGGAGCAACTGAACCTTCAAATCAGCGACGTAGATTACTTCGTTTCCCACCAGCCGAACATAGGCTTTCCAGTTAGAGTCGCACAGGAACTAGGGTTCAAAGAGGATCAGTACATGCCAGGCCTGCAAGTCGCCAAATTCGGCAACACCTATTCCGGTTCCTCACCTATTGGTTTAGCGGCTATCTTAGACCGTGCCAAACCAAATGAAAGAATAATTATCGTCAGTTACGGGTCTGGGGCAGGAAGCGACGCCTATTCCCTCTTAACCACCAGCCAAATAAAGGACAAAAGGCGGCGACAAAAATTCACCATTAAACATCAGATTGAAAACGAACACTTAGAATACGTGGACTACACCACCTATAGAAGGCTTAAACACGGACTCTAGACCCCGAGACTAGTTCTGGTAGATTCCGTACACCAAGAATGCTGATTCGTATTTTCGTTCAACAAGTATGGGGCAATGTTTATTAAATATTACTACATAAGAAAGATGGAAATTGCAAGGGCTCAAAATGGTTGCCACTGAACATCTGAATTTTCACTATGAATTTTGGCTTCATAACACTTTTTTCAATCGAATATCCACATCAACTTCCGAGAAGCATTTGCTCTGTTAACTGCATGAAACAAATGTGAGGTGTATTTAAATGCCGGTAAAAAGGGGTATAGCCGTATGGATATCAGGTTTCCTAACCTTCATGGTAGCTTTAAGTTCCTTTGGCACAGTCCTCTATTTGATAGACGAAACCAAAGGCCCGAATTTCATCCTTAGACCTTACCTTATAGGTGACATAATAGGCAGCCTGGTAGGTAACCTAACTGTAGAGAACTACCTTTGGATATCCCTAACCGCAACGTTCATCTTCCTCGGTCTCACCTGCATCATCGCGTATCGGAAATTACCGCCCGATCCAGAAATTGTTAAAATGTTCGTCAAAGTGGGAGGAAACCTAGCAGCTCTCAGGAAGACCCAAGAAGCCACATCAACGGAACTGGCTGAAAGTATAGAAAACAATAGGAAAACCAACCGAGAGTTCTTCAAGAAAGTCGACACAAACCTTGAAGATGCCAAAAAAGAAACGTTGGCCGTAATGGAAAAACAAGAAAAGACGATACAAAAAGTTCATCGGGATATGGTCTCTACGGTTGAAACGAAGGTCGGCGAAACTAGAGAAGAAATGCTGGGTGCGCTAAAAAAACAAGAAACAACAATACGAGGAGTTAGGCGATTAAACGAGCAAGGTGCCGCAGCCCTAAAGGAGCAGAGGGCGGAGCTAAAAGATATGAGGATTAGACTCGAAAAAATAGAAGAAAAAATGGTGTCGCCGCAACCAATGTTGAACAGCCAAGACAACCCGGAAGAGATAAAGGGAATCGGACCGCGTTTGGGAGAAGAATTGAGAGCCATGGGAATAACAAATGTAGGCGAGCTCATCACAGCAGACCCAGTCATTATCGACGAAAAAACGCGTGTGTCACGGGATATGGCAGAGCGTTTGCAAGCAACAGGCCAACTGCGGATGATTCCGGGCGTGGAGGAAAATGATGCCGAAATGCTTGTAGACGCAGGGATCACCTCTAGAAGGGAACTGGCAGACCAAGACTTGGTTCAACTCAGCAGAAAAATAAGGGAAATCGCCAAAACCTACGTTGAAGAGGGAAAGATGTCTGAGGATGAAAAGCCAACGATTGAAGAAGTATCTTCTTGGATAAGAATGGCAAGATATTAGTTGCCGCCACAAATAACCGGAAGCCCAGAGGAATAGTTAAATACACGCGCTAGAAATTATACTTAGTCGTTCTAAGATGATAAGAAGACTTGTCCTCGACGTCTTGAAGCCGCACAATCCCAGCGTGGTTGAACTTTCTGAAGCACTCAGCCACCTAGAAGGCGTGGAAGG
>JACUTO010000255.1 GCA_014859755.1 Candidatus Bathyarchaeota archaeon | reverse complement strand
CGTAACCCCCGCTTGTAACGCGCCAAAGAATCACTCCTACTCCGCAGCGCATACAAGTAGTCTGCAAGAAGCGTAGGTTCTTTGCCTAATTCTAAATCGATTTCTAATGTCTGGTCCCTCGCTCTAAGATGGTAGTTCACCGGAGAAGCAATTCGGAAGTATCCGTTGACGTTTTCGTTTGGCAAGGTAACCCAAATGCGATCTGCTGGCAAAAGAGGTGCTGTTCCGTAGTCGATAACTGTGCTTGAAGCCTTGATGTATTCGGTTGTCCCACTGAGGTAATCATGTAAGGCTTTAGCTCTCAGCAAACACTCATTGTCGCTGTGCAGCTCCTCATCTGTTTCAAGATATTCACGTTCTCCGCTTCCATATATGGCGCTCCATCTGGCGTGGTTAAAGAAAAGGTTATCAACCCAGAAGCTTCCTGTTCCAGTTCCGCTGAAATGGACGTCCCACATGATTTCGTTGATTATTTCCCAGTTGAAACCGGCATCTACGTCTTCCCACTCGTCTTCATATTTTTTGCCTACGTTGAATTTCTGCAAATACCACTGATTGGCCTGAAACTGAAAACGCTTAATCGCCCACTTTCCCGTGTTATCTTGAAGAATTACGTTGGCTTCTCCGCTGAAAGCTGCTTCTCGTCTGATCTGAAACTGCAAAGATGGATATGTCTTACAGTTTGGCTGCCACCCTGAAGGAATGACTAAACGGAGACGCCCATAATAGTCTGACGTGTTCGTGGTGTGCTTTATGCTGTAGGTGCCAACAGCCACCTGGTCAGTGGCGAGAGAGACGCTTCCGGTGCCTGTTCCACTCTGCCAATCATTCACCTGGTCACCATTGATGTCTAAGGTCTCGGTCCAAGCGTCACCGTCAGTTGGATACTTTTTCTCGGCGGCGCCCTCGATGAAGATTTTGTCTCTTTTTCGGAAAATGCTTTTTCGGTATTCGCCGACCTCGAGGCGTTCAGAAAGGCTTACCGAGGATGTTTTACTGTTTCGTGGAAAGAACTCAAATTTGCCGTCTGGAGCAACTCGAAAATCAAAGCCGATGACGCCGCTCTTGTCAGCGGTTGCGGCAATATACTTCAGAATGTCGAACACTGGAGTTTTTTCATATTCCAGAAGACTGTATGTCGTGTCCGTGTCTTCTACCAGCTCAGTTGAATTGCGGATGTGGCTAAGCCCAACATAGTTGTCGATTATGTCTTTGACAATCGCTTCGCCTTTCTGGCTCTCATAAGTTTTTGTGACTACTTTTCTGAAGATTTTTTCTCCCCAGCAGCGACCCATAACCCGAATGTAATTTTCATGCGACGCGATTGATACAGCTCGAATCTCCTCAACCTTGATCGTTGCAAGTAAAGGACAGTTTGCGCCTCTTCCAATACTTATGCTTCCATCATCACCTGGAGTAATCGGATAGGTTCCTCCAGGACTGTACTTCTTGTTGAAGTTTTGGAGCAAACAGTCGAAGCTGGAAACCTCTTTAGTTGCGCCTAAATGAACTCTCAAATCTAAAACGTCGCTTTGAGGAGGCGTAACAGATCCAAAAACAAGGGCGCAAACAGGCAGTGCCACGCTCACCATTCAACGCCTCTACGATACAGCTCTTCTTCTCCGGCTCTCTGAATGCCACGTGTATGAGAGGGCATCTCAGAAGCCGCTGC
>JACUTO010000254.1 GCA_014859755.1 Candidatus Bathyarchaeota archaeon | reverse complement strand
AACAATTTCAAAGACGTTTAATTGAGAGCAGAACTTCACATCTTTTTCAAACCCTTGGCTTATAAGATATCGCACATGACATCCAGACTGAATAACCTTCTTTAGCGACTTCCGTGCCTGCTGAAAGGCTAATAATGCCGCCAAAACAGCATCCGAGTGCTCAATATTATCTGCTGGAAAACTTTTTGCTATGGCTCCGGCACAGATGAAATCTTCTAAAGAAAAGCGTCCATTCGTTCCCGCTGATATAAGAGAAATTCCAGTTTCCTCCCGTTCAGCAATCTTTAAAGCTGCCCTGGCGGTAGCTTCAGCGTTTAAAAAGGCTCCAGTGAACACATACTTTGCCTTTTTGGATGAAATTATGGCTTTTGTGCCACTTGTGGTAGTCAAGATTATGTGCTTTCCCTTCACCTTTTGAGGAGAAAACTCAAGCGGAGAGTTTCCTAAATCGAATCCTTTCAGTTTGATTCCTCTTCTCTCGCCAGCCAGTATAAACTCGGGATGCTTCTTGTGAAGCACACGCGCTTCTTTCACGGTTTTTGTTGGAATCACTCCCTCAGCGGCGTTCGCCAAGGCCGTAACAATCGTGGAGCAACATCTCAAAACATCGATGACGATGATTACGTCTCCTCTTTGAACAGCCTTAGCTATATCCTTCGGTGTAAATCCTAAGTTTGTTGGAACGTTCAAGGTAAACTTCCTTCCTGTCACCTACTCTATACGGAAGATAAAATACCTTAATTCCTTTAAAGCGCTTGAGATATACAAAGGACAGGAATGGGAAATGAGTTTCTTGCCAGGTAAAGTGCCAACAGAAGTCTTGCAAAAAATAGTGTTCAAACACTTGGGAACAAAAAGAGACGACGTTGTTCTTGGGCCTTCAATTGGCGAAGACGCGGCTATAGTTAAAGTTGGGAAAGAAGTTCTCGTGATAGCAGCAGATCCGATAACCGGAGCGGAAGAATGGTTGGGATGGTTAGCTGTGAATGTAAGCGCAAACGATGTTGCAACCTGCGGGGTTCAACCTCGATGGTTCACTCCATGCATACTTCTACCAAAAGGTTCGAAAGAGGAACTTATTGAGAAAATTTGCAGTCAGATGGACAAAGCCGCGCATCAATTGAATGTAGCCATCATAGGTGGTCACTGCGAAATTACGCCAGGCTTAGGACACCCAATCGTGACTGGCTGCTCGGTAGGTGTTGCTGAAGACGGAAAATATGTGACTTCAAGTGGAGCAAAAATAGGAAACAAAATCATCATCACCAAAGGAACGGGAATAGAAGGAACAGCTATATTAGCTTCAGACAGAAGACGAGAACTCCTTGAGGTATTTGATGAAAGCTTCGTCAAAAGAGCTGAAAAATTCTTCGAAAAAATCAGCGTAGTTAACGACGCCATCGTAGCTTTCAAAACAGGGGGAGTTTCAGCGATGCACGATCCCACAGAGGGTGGAATAGCAGGAGGGTTACACGAACTAGCTGACGCCGCAAATGTTGGCTTCCAAGTTTACGAAGAAAAAATTTTGATTCCCGAGGAGACAAGAAAAATATGTGCGCATTTTGAAATTGACCCTCTTCAACTCATCAGCTCCGGGTCGCTTCTCATTGCAGCTGAAGAAGAAAAAACAGAAGAAATCGTAAGCAGGTTATCGCGAAATGGTATTCACGCATCGATAATTGGCGAGGTA
>JACUTO010000047.1 GCA_014859755.1 Candidatus Bathyarchaeota archaeon | reverse complement strand
ATCCCGGCCGGAGCACCAATTTTAATCTTTTAGTGCACAATATGTTTAAATTCACTGAGCGAGTCGAAGTTTAGCCGGATACTTTGGATTTTTGTCCATTTTTTCATCACAAATTTCTGTATTATTTATTAAGAAGAGGAACCCTATGTCTGTTTTCACTAGGTAGGGTTGTTTATGGCAGAAGCTGACGTTTACGAGAAACTAAGGCAAAAAATCAGTTTGTGGCCCATAAAGGTTCAGAGAACGAGAGAGTCAATGGAAATGCTCAGGACGCTGTTCACCGAGGAAGAGGCTGAATTCTTAACGCATTTTACGGCTCCTTACCAAGACGCTGAAACAATGGATCAGATTGTTGAAAGGACAGGAAAGCCTCGGGAAAGGGTTCAAGCGATTGTAGATCGTTTGGTTTCGAGGGGCTTGCTTTTCAGATTCACAAGCAAGAGCGACGGCAACGTATACTACTCTCTGATGCCAATGGTTCCAGGCATGTTTGAGCTCTATTTCTCCTCCGGCCGCGATTCTGATGAAAGACGGAAAGTGGCAGAACTTTTCGAAAAATATTATGTGAGCGGGGGTGGCATGGAAGGAGGTGCCTCTAACTATCCTTTTGCACGAGTGATGCCTGTTGAAAAAACTATAACCCTTGACAAGAAAATAAGCACGAACCTTGCAATCTTTCCTTACGAGAAAATGTCCGAATTCATCAAAACTTCTCGAAAAATAGCTGTTATTAACTGTGCCTGTAGATTAAAGAAGCCATGTAATCACCCTTTAGAAACCTGTATCGTCTTCGATTATACGGCGGATTTTATGGTGGAGAGAGGGCATGGACGCTACTTAAGCGTTGAAGAGGCACTGGAATTGCTAGAAGAGTGCGAAAAGGCGGGTTTGGTCCATACTACTGTAAATACGCAGACGAGACCCATGCTCGTTTGCAATTGTTGTACTTGCGCCTGCATAACCCTGAGAGGTCTCACCGAACTGCACAATCCTAGAGCCTTCGCAAAGTCAAACTTTCTTCCTGTGAGAGATGATGAACTCTGCAATACGTGTAGGAAGTGTGTCCGTATTTGCCCCATGGAGGCAAACGTATACCATGCCCCCCACGATAACGAGCCAGAGAGAATCCTCTTCTTAGAGGAAAGATGCATAGGATGTGGACTTTGTGCCTACCATTGTCCAAACGACGCCATAAAGCTAGTCAAAGTCAAGGATCAAGTTCCAGAAAAGACTCCCAGAGAAGCCATGATGAGAGTTGAAGCAGAAAGAGTTCATTGAAAAAAACGAATAAGAAGGAGAGTTCGACGACGGTTTTAGTACCGGCTAGCCCTGGGATATTAACAAACTTTTATACCTTCTAAGAACATCAGTTTTCTTGGCGGCGGGTCTTAGGCGGGGGGCTAGGGGTCCCCTGAACCGTAAACCCTCTATAGGACGGGCTGAGAGCCTTGGCGAGGCGTCAAAGATCGTCAGGATTCCCCAGTCCTCTAACCGTGACTATCCGTCCCTTGGGGCTGGCGGTCGTGGAGCAACCTTCGTAGGGAGGCTGTGGACCGCGTTTGCCAGGCGAACCTGGCCAGGCCCGGGAGGGAGCAACCTAAGCTTGGACGTTCAGCGCTTGAGGGGTTGCGGGTACGAGTAAAGAGGTTGAGGAACCTGGCGAAAACTGGGCGTCGAACCAAGGTGACTCGCCGCCTAGGATTATAATTCTGATCAAAGCTTGAGTCGTTTGCTCGGGACTATTCCTCTGCTGTTTTGGTATAATCCGCCGTAACCTTTTCTCGCTGAGCCTCCAAGCTTATGGAAAACTATTTGAACTATCGGTTCTCTTTCCTTTATCGTGATCTCCTTCTCTCCGGCGTTATGAAGATTAAGTGTTAGTTGCCCGCGAAATCCTGGGTCTACAACAGCGAAACTTCCGATGATACCTTCTCTTGCAAGTGAAGAACGTATGTGAAGGAAAGCCGTTACCTTTAACCCCAATTCAACGGTTTCCAAAGTGGCTGTCAGTTCATATTGTTTAGGTTTTATAACTACCTCGCTGGAAGACCTTAAGTCGTAACCAGCAGGGTTGAGACAAGAAGTTTCAAAGGGTGTAATCTTAATCTCTCCGTTTTTCAAATGTTCAAGTATTTCCTCGTCGGAAAGCACTGTCAACGGGGTTCACAACTTTAGTAGAAAACATCTCTGAAAAAGGGTTTTTCTATGATCCATCTAAAAAACACGTAGTTCTTGTAGCATTTGGCACGGTTTGCAAAGTTTTCCGACAGTTGGTTCTCCACATTTTCTGCAGTTCTGTAACTTTGCTTCTTCCGCCATAGCTTCCAGCGCTGGTCTAATCCTTTCCATGGATCTGAAGACGGTGAATTTTATTCCAGCGTGCTTTTCTTCCAAGCGATTGAGCATGGTTCGTATGTCATTTCTTAGGGCGGTTTGGGCGTAAGGGCAGGGGATACTTTGAAACTCGATTCTTCTCAGGTATGCGTAGAAAGCGATTTCTTTTTCCGGCACTTCGCAGACTGGTTTCACGCGCTGTACAAGTTTTGGATGTATCACGGTTAACACAGGCTTGGCCCGCGCTATCCGTAGGGCATCGCCGTGAATGATGTTGAGAAGCATGGTTTGGGTTTCGTCGTCGAGACTGTGGGCCGTGGCAAGTTTGTCCACGCCTGCCTCTCGAGCTGCTGTGTTTAGGGCTCTTCTTCTCAGCACTCCACAGTAGGAGCAGGGTGTTAATCCCTTCTTTTTCCTCTGTCGGATCATGTTTACGATTTCGTCTAATTCGTAGCCGTACATTTCCTTGAAGGAGGTCACTACGTGTTCGACGCCAAGCTTTTGGCAGTTCTTCTTGGCGACTTTTAGAGCCTCGTCCCTGTAGCCCTTTATTCCTTCATCAACTGTGACGGCGCTGAGAGCTGCGTCTGGGAAGGCTTTTTCAATCTTTGTCAGTATGTGGAGGAGAGTTACGCTGTCTTTCCCTCCGGAAACAGCCACCATAATTCTGTCTTTCGGTTCAAACATCTCGTACTTAGAAATCGTTCCTCGCACTTTGCTTTCCATAGATTTACAAAAGCATCTTCCACAAAGTTTCTCCCCTGAGTAACGACGCATGAAAACAGCTTCTTTCCTCTTACACAAGGTGCACATTACCATTTTTCACGTCATCTCAGATCGGAGACAGGCCGCTGTCTCTATCTCCCAGACGCTTTCCAAGCAAGAATTAACTAAATAATACTCTGCTATAGTCTTTATGGGTGAACCTATGTCTTACGTCGTTGTGATCATAACTACCCCAAACAAGGAGGAGGCTGTGAAGATTGTCCGCAGTTTGCTTGAGGAAAGGTTGATTGCCTGCGCGAACATTTTGGGTCCAGTTTCCTCTCTATTTTGGTGGCAAGGAAAGATCGATGAGGAAAACGAGTTTCTGGTTTTCATGAAGTCCCACAAAACCCTCTTCGAAAGGCTCTCAGAAAGGGTTATGGAAATTCATAGCTATGATGTGCCGGAAATAATTGCGCTTCCCATAATAGAAGGTTCGCCGCCTTACCTAGACTGGCTGAGGGCTTCCCTTCAACCGGTGAGCGAAGATGGCTAAAAAACCAGTGAAACGCGCCGAACGTGTAGAGGTCATTTACGACAAGAAACGCTGGAAACTGCTAAGGGAGTTGAGGTCCAAGACAGTTCAAATAATGGAGATTCTAGACAAGTTCCATCTGCGCTCTATTGTCCACGGAAGCATCGTCCGAGGCGACGTTTCAGAGACGAGCGACATCGATATATTCCTGCCAGACCCGCCATCCTCCTTCATGATAGAAACGGCTCTCGAGCGCTCCGGTGTTCAAGTTAACCGTCGAATAGTTGTGCAAGCTACGCCCCTCTATGCGATGAAGGGGTACATTGAGATAGACAAACAACGGTGCATATCTTTTCCTTTGGCAAAGCTTCGTCCAGTGGAGAAAGACTTCTACAAGTTTGGTGGTGAGGCGTCGCTTTCTATGCTCAAAAAAGACATGCGAGTCCCAGGCGTGGACAAACGCCTCATGCTCATCGAACCTACGCCGGAAGGCCATGTTGAAAGCGCCGTTGTG
Organism: Candidatus Bathyarchaeota archaeon; assembly: GCA_014859755.1. Lineage (GTDB taxonomy): Archaea > Thermoproteota > Bathyarchaeia > Bathyarchaeales > Bathyarchaeaceae > Kmv02. The sequence goes on along the minus strand of JACUTO010000047.1, from coordinate 5,927 downwards.
GGTCGAGAGGAGGAAGTTGCCAACCTTTTAGGCGTCTCTCTCAACACCGTGTTAGACCGTGTTCACGCCCTCTTGCGTCGCGACGAAGTCGGCAGGACAGGGGTCTTTATTGAGAGAGAGTTGTCACCTGACGAAACGTTTGAGTTGGTTCTGAAGAAACTCGCTGATCAAAATCCTGCTGTCCGTAGGCGTCTCAAGTTTTTCGAAAAATAACCGATGGCATAGATGAGTTTTTAGCCTAACGGGAAGCGGAGAAGGGCGGCAACACCACCCAGTGAAAGTAGTTCGGTTCCTGCCTCGTGCTCTGTGCTAATGACCATGATTTGTCCACCTTTTTCTTCAACTTCCTTCATGATTTTTTCCAAGGCTTTTCTTTTTTCGTCTGGGGTTTCTCTTAGTGTGGTATCTGCCACAAGAAGTTTTTCAACTGCACCGTAAGCGCTTGCTTTTTCAACCTCGATGAATCCGTATGTTATGTCTCCTCTTCCTTTTCCAAGTCTTGCTAGGACTTCCTCCATAACCTTTGTTTCTTCAGCTATGCGCACGTGCTTCAGCGCTTTGGTAAACACTCCGGAACGCAGTGCTTCGTGTATTCCGGCTACGCCTGCGCTGTTCACACCTTTTACGTCAATAACAGCGTCTGCAGCGTCTAGAGCCTCTCTCTTCACATACTTAAAGAAGTCATTTTTCACGAATCCTGGTCCAATTATGACTATTGGACTGCGAAGACTTATCCACGCTTCTCTCAGAAATTTTAAAGCCATTTTAAAAAATTCACGCATGGCGCCTGTCCTTTTTTCCGCCTCCAACTTTCCCGGAAGCCTCGTTTTTTCCTCTGCCTTTACGTCAACGCCGTATTGTCGTAAAACAGCCACGCAGTATTCTTCGTCATCTATAGACATTATAATGAGGGGTGCCGCCGTAACCCTGCTTGCTCTTTTCAATCTATCGACTTGATGTTTCGACCACTCAGTTTTTACGATGGTTATGGGCTTGTTTACGGTTACATCTATGGTGTGATGTGACCCCTTTATGTTTATTTTTTCAGGCGCCTCGCAAACGATTCCATGTATTCTCAATCGGTTAAGAATTTTGTCCCAGAACATTTTTTCAACTTTTACGCCTAAAAGAACTGGAACCCTCTTCCCTCTTTTTGGACGAGCGTACTGGTCTTCAACTTTAACTTCTCGGGTGGTTCGGGCATGTACCTCATCCTTCTCAAGAATTATGTTGTAGAGGTGCCATAAATCGTCTAGACTCTCCGGTAAGACCTTTGCGACACCTTTCTTGAGGTTCATCTGTAAAATTTTCAAAAGGATGCTTCCTTTCTATGACTGGCGTCGTGCAATAAGTCATTACTGAAAACCGTTAAAAACGTATTGGCGCCTTATCTTTGTGGAGAAAGGTCTGATGAAGAAGACGTTCTGGCTTTTAGACGTTAATCACGAAGTCAAGGATCATCGACCTGAGGTGTGGATTTGGGGCATAGATGAAGAGGGAAAACGCATCCTCATCATAGACCGAAACTTCTTGGCATATTTTTATCTTCTAATTAAGGAAAAGGAGAATCTTCAGGCTGTAATGGAAAGAATACAGAGACGCAAAGAAGTCTTTCCCTTTCTTGTTAAGTTGGAAACCGTGGACAGAAGATTTTTCGGGAGACCTTTGAAGGCAATCAAAGTTTTCTGTCAGGATCCCGATCTCATAGGCAGGTATTCTAAGGTTCTTAGAAAAGTAGAAGGCGTTGAAAAATGTCTTGAAGACGACATTCGTTATTCCATGCGCTACCTCATAGACAACGACGTAACCCCCTGCGATTGGCATGAAGTGGAAGTCGAAGAAACAGAAAACGAACTCGGAGTTCAAGTCGACGGAGTTTATCTGGCGAAGTCGTTTCCTCAAGGTGTAAAAAGGACAGAAGCCCCGCAACTGAGGATTTTGGGCTTTTCAATGATTTGTTACAGTCCTAAAGGTACGCCCAAACCGGAGAAAAATCCGGTGGTGATAATTTCGGTGGCTACAAACTCTGGCGATGAGGTGCAGTTTGTAGCAGAAGATTCTGACGACAAACCCGTCTTAGAATCCTTCATAAAGTACGTTCGGAGGTTTGACCCCGACATCCTTGTTGGTTACGGCGCCAATAGACAGGATTGGCCATATCTCCTCGTTCGTTCTAGAAAATTGGGAGTCGACTTGTATGTGGACAGGGCGAAAACTGAACCTCATAGAAGCATTTTTGGTCACGTGTCGGTCATGGGGCGAGTGAACATTGACTTTTTCGACTTCGCGGAAGATTTTCCGGAGGTGAAAGTAAAGACCTTAGAAAACGTAGCCGACTTTCTCGGCATCATGAAACTTGAAAAACGCAAGATCATCGAAGACATAGACTTCCCTACATGTTGGCAGAGCCCAGAAAAACGTCCGTTGCTGCTGAAGTTTTCAAAAGAAAACACTCAATGCGTTATGGGTATAGTTGACGCCATGCTGGATTTTGCCATGCAACTATCGAATCTCGTTGGCTTACCCTTAGACTATGTGGGAACCGCTGCGGTCGGCTTTAGAGTTGAATGGTTCCTGATTCGGAGAGCTTACAAAATAGGCGAGCTTGTTCCCGAAAGAGTTGAACGTCCATACTTCCCCTATGCAGGGGGGATTGTTCTTGAACCTAAGCCAGGGGTTCATGAAAACATAGCCGTGCTCGACTTCAAGGCCATGTATCCCAACATTATGATCACTCAAAACGTTTCACCCGACACCTACTTGTCGCCTACCGAACCAGAGCCCCTAGGCGGTGTGAATGTGGCTCCGGAAGTAAACCACAGATTTAGAGTTGAGCCACCAGGCTTTTACAAAAGAGTTTTGTCTCACCTCATTGATGTTCGAGATGAGATCAGACCTAAACTCGAAAAGCTTTCTCCTAAAAGTGCGGAATACCGAGTTCTCGACGCCCGCCAAAAAGCTGTAAAGGTGATCACCAACGCCTCATACGGCTATACTGGTTGGATCGGCGCTCGATGGTACGTCAAACCGGTTGCCGAGGCCACAGCAGCTTGGGGTCGCCAAACCATTTTAGACGCTATGGAATTGTCCAAGAAAACTGGATTAGAAGCTGTGTACGGTGACACAGACAGCTTTTTCGTAAAGTATGACCCTGAGAAAATCAAAAAAATCTCTGAAGAAATCGGCAGGAAGTTTGGATTAGAGATAAAGCCTGACAAGATATACGTCCGTGTTTTGTTCACCGAGGCTAAGAAACGGTATTGCGGGCTTTTGCCTGATGGACGACTGGACATAGTGGGTTTGGAGGTGGTGAGGGGAGACTGGGCGGAAGTCGCCAAAAACTTGCAGGAGAGGGTGTTAGAAATAGTACTTAAGGAGCAAAAGCCTGAGAAAGCTGTGAAATTCGTACGCCAATACATTTCTGATCTGCGACAAAAAAGAGTGCCCTACAGAAATCTCGTTATATGGAAAACCTTGACCAAACCAATCGAAAAATACGCTGTTAGGGCTCCGCATGTTGAAGCTGCGAGAACGTTGATGAAGGAAGGCTGGGATTTATCTATGGGCGACAAAATCGGTTACGTCATTGTCGCTGGTCCTGGCCGGTTGTACGAAAAGGCGAAGCCCTATGTTCTAGCCTCCTACGACGAAGTGGACCTCGGATATTACGTTTCGAATCAGGTAGTGCCAGCTGCGTCCCGAATTCTATCCATGTTTGGCGTAACCAAGGAGGAGTTGCTGCCTTCAAAAACGCCTGGAACTCTTCTCGAATTTATGGAAGATTAGCCTTAGATTTCTGTGAACGTTAACAGTTTTACCTGCAATGGTTGCTTTATTGCCTCTGAGACGCGAGCAGCCACGAGGTACTTAATGTTTTTTTCAGCTGCAACGTCTACGAGTCTTTGAGTTATAACGCCGTCAAAGATCACCGTGTCCACGTCCTTTATTCCCTGAAGTTTCTCTGCGAGTTCACTTACGGGCAGTCGCTCTATTTGCTTCATCTTATTGTTTAGTAGCACAGCCTCTAAGGTTCCTTCCAGTTCTTTTGCGGTTTCAACAATTTGTTTAGGAACTAGTATTTTCCGCCGCGCTTTCTTGGCTTTTATTTTTTCTATAGGAACCTTTTCTTTGAGGGCTTTTTCGATTTTTTTGGGGCTTAACTCTTCTACTTCTTTGCCTGGTGGCGCTCTGGCGATGTACTTAACGTTGGTTACCTGCAGCAGTTCTTTGAGGATAAGGTCTCCGCCTCGGTCTCCGTCGAGGAATGCTGTGGCTTCTTTTTCCCGGCATAGTTTTATGATGGTTTGTGGGATTTTGGCGCCTTCGAGAGCGATGACGTTTTGTATTCCAGTCCTTAACAAGTTTATAACGTCTGCTCTTCCTTCTACTATGATTATTTCCTTTGCACTTTCAATGTCTGGTCCCGCTGCTAATCCTTCAGGTCCATATTTTTCGACTCTTGCCAACCTTAATGTTTCTGAAACTTCTCTAAAAATCTCGTCTGTGCCGGGCATGGTTTCGATGGTCCATTCATGGAGAACCTGCTTCGCTCTGTTTATGATTGTCCTCCGCCTTGCGTCGCGTATATCTTCCATTTTATCCAAAGTGACCTTTGCTTCGCATGGTCCTACCCTGTTTATGCTTTCGATGCTCGCTGCGATGATTGCTGTGGAGACTCTGTCTAGGCTTGTTGGTATGGTTATCGTGCCGGTTGTTTTATCCTGTTTTGATTCTAATTTGATTTCTATTCTTCCTATTCTCCCCGATTTCTGGAGTTCTCGGAGGTCGAGTTCGGGTCCAAACAAGCCTTCTGTTTGTCCAAAAACTGCTCCGATGACGTCTGGTTTTTCAACCACTCCCTCCACTTCGAATCGGGCTCGTATCACATACTTTACCGTAACTGTTTGTGATGATTTCATTATTTTTCACCTCAATCATGAATCTGTCCTCATTATAATTAAGAGGCCTTCTAGCTTTAATTGGTTTGCACCTATTATACTTTACGACTTTATGCTCCTACTTTTTCCTTAAAGTTTCCAGATAGGTTGCCAAGCCTTCTATGTCCTTGACGTCGTGCCCCACGAGGCCGAGAAGCCTTTTCCAGAAAAGAAGATTGGGGGTTATTCTCATTTCTTCTAGGCGACGAGCTAAGCGGTTGGTCCATTCCTTGCCGTTTCTGTCAAAATCCATTAAAAGGATGACTTCACGTTTTCCTCTTCCTTCTACTTCGCCTAAAACGTCGAGGAACGATTTTCCAGAGGATTTTGCTGAGATGATGTCGCCTTGTAAACCCAACTCGTGCAGGGCGTTGACGTCGTTTCGTCCTTCCACTATTATTGGGGTGCCCTTGGTTGATTCTTTTGTGAGTCTTTCCAAAAGTTTAAGGATCTTCTCCAGTTTTTTCTCTGATTTGGTTGACAACGTTTCTACCTTGTGACCTCTATTTCAATCATTTTTTCTAACATTTGTGGGTGCCTATGGAAATGTTCTCTAACTGGCTTCAGAATTTCGATGAGGGCTTCTGTGACGCCGTTTTTTAGGTCTAGCGGATGAATTTCGCCTTTAACGTAGGCTTTTTCCATTTCTTCATAGCTTCCAAAGTTTTCTGGGCCTCCGTATTTGGCTGGTCTCGGTATCTCTAGGCTTTCTCTTTCGGCGAAAACCACGTATCTTGCCAATTCAAGTACCGGGTTTCCCTTCACCTGTTTAGGGGGGCAGTAGGCTTCTCTTATTTTTGTTTTTATGTCGTCGGGGGTGTCGTGGACGAATATGCAACTTTTGGGTATGCTTTTGGACATTTTTGAGCTGATCTGTACGTTTAGGTCCGCGTTTTCGTCAAATTCTTTTTCAATTGCTTCGGGTCCTTGGAGTCCCATGAGAAGATGGGTGTGGACGCACGAGGGTTTTTTCCAGCCGAGTTTTTCAGC
>JACUTO010000046.1 GCA_014859755.1 Candidatus Bathyarchaeota archaeon | reverse complement strand
AAATCCTTAAGATTATTCGCTACATATCAGAAAAAACTAAGGAATTCACGAACCCTAAATTAGTTATGATCGGAGGATACGCATTAAGAGCGTTCATCAAGTTCTCACGTTACACGAGAGACTGCGACTTCATCGTAAAGAAGAGGAATGGCTGGCATCTTGATGAGTTGAACGAGATTATTCCAAGGGATTGGAGAGTTAACAAGTTAACGAAAAGAGATCAATACGGCTTCATGAGATGGCTTAAGTTCATAAGGTACGACAAGACTCGAATCAAAGTTTCTTTAGATTTTATGGAAGGTGAAATTAGAGGGAGAGAAGAGGAAGAGGTAATATTGATAGACTATGAGATGATTGAAAAGAGTAGACAAACTCTCATCACTATTGCCGACGAGGAAGTTAGAGTGTTCGTTCCTGATTATGGCGATTATTTTACAATGAAGGTTATCTCCTGTAGAGCGTCTGACATAAGGGATATAGCGTCACTGATCCATGAGAACGGCGTTCCAAAAGCATTAGGGCAAAGAGTAGAGAAAATTCTTCCTAACCCAAACATCTTCTATTCAAGAATTGGAAGAAGAGTAATACCTGAAATCAAGAGGGAAACTTTCATCGACAGCTGGAAAGGAATAATGGCGACGACAGAGTACATCGAGGAGGATAAAGAGAAAGTAGTCGAGGAGTTGAAACAAACAATTCACTTGACTTGCTCATCCTAGGCATTCTTTCTGATCAACTTATTCATTACAGCTCTGATCTCCTCTGTGGAAGACCGTGGCTGCTGATTCGTCTTCGTAGTAGCATGATTCACACAATGGTTTATTTTTCATAAGGAGTACCTTTGTCATCGAAATAAGCCTCAATCTTTCTTATTCGCTCGTTAACAATTTGTTTTTATATTGAAAAAGACTAAACATGCATGGAAAACATGCGACGTCATCTAATCATTCAACATTTCGATTGTGACTACGATTTTGTTGAGGATATCTGTAGGAATTCCAGATCACTGTATAAAATAGAAAGAATTGAAATTTCGCCCAGAAAAACGTTGCCAGAACATTTACTTCTCAGCCCAAAAAGCCTTTTAGCCAAATTCCTTATGAGGAAAAGGAAAATGGTTTATCTTGATGATTTGCAGGGAGAGCTGAAGAAACATTTTACATACGATTCAAAAGAAATCATTCTTGCCATTTTGCCCCATTATGTCCTCGGGTTCGGGGATGATTTAGCAGGCTTAACGCTTGAGCCTAACTTGTCAATAGTCTCAGCTTATGGTATAGATGAGCGTTACTTGTCTCAAGCTTGCGTAGGAATAAGTTTGCATGAAATTGGACACAATCTTGGATTGAAGCATTGCAGAAATGAGGGTTGTTTAATGAAGGCTCCTTGTAAACCCAAAAATTTCTATAATGGCGTTTATAGGCTCTGTAAAGAACACGAAAACAAATTAATGCATATAAAAACGCGAAAATAACAGTGAGTTTGATGTTGCTCAGTCACCCAGAATTTGGAAAGAAACTTGAGAAAGAAATACTGAAGTATAGCACATGAATAAGTTGTACATTCCGGAACCAGTTTCTGGAGGCTTGCTTCTTTCTTACAGATGCACAAGTGAGTGCAAGCATTGCATGTATGCTTGTTCTCCTCGCTGGAAAGCAGACTGGATTTCCGAGGAACACGCAGAAAAAATTTTAACTCAACTAGCTGACAAGATCCAAGGAAGCCCTCTTGGGTCAGACAGGATTGGCATAAATTATGGTCTTCACTTTACTGGTGGAGAACCATTTTTGAATTTCGACCTTCTGCTTAAAGTTACTGAAATAGCGCATGAACATAAAATCCCCTCAACTTTTGTTGAGACCAACTGTTTTTGGTGTAGGGATGACGAATCTACAAGACGAAAGCTTACGCAGCTAAAAGACGCGGGATTGCACGGAATACTGATTAGCGTGAACCCATTCATACTTGAATACGTACCTTTCGAGAGGACGGAAAGAGCTGTTAGAATAAGCAAGGAAATTTTTGGCGAAGGTGCGACAACCTATCAGGAATTCTTTTACTATCAATTCAAGAAGCTCAATTTTAAAGATACCTTGTCCTTCAAGGAATATCTACAAAAAGCGGGTCCTCGTAGCTTATCCTACGTTGAATTACTTCCCATGGGTAGAGCACCTTACAAACTAGGATACTTGTACAAAAAATATCCAGCAAAGAAATTTTTTGGCGAATCATGCAGAGAAGAGCTGACAAGAGATTGGCACGTTCACATCGATAACTATGGAAACTACATGACAGGCTATTGCGGAGGCATTTCCTTAGGAGATGCTAGAAATCTTGAATTAATTCATCAGATAGATCTTGATGAGCGGCCAATCGTCGATGCTCTAGTAACCGACTTGGAAAAGCTTCATGACCTTGGCAAGCAATTTGGGTACAAGCAACGTAGCGAAGGATACGTTTCCAAATGTCATCTTTGCGTCGATATAAGAAAGCACATAGCACAACAAACAGATGAGTTTGAAGAGCTTAATCCAAGAGAGTTTTACCGTCACTTAGAGTAATTTTCTTTCTTTAGGCAGGTAATGCACGCATTAGCGTGCGAATATGCGGCACTCGTGCAAAACAAAAAAAGGGGGAAGTTGCGGGTGATATCTCCACGCCTTTCTGGGTCAGCTATAACCCTCAATCTTTTTTCACTCTCTCTGTACCCACATACTTCTCAAAAACCTTCTCCCAATCGATCTTAAGCATCGCCACGAGAATAAAGACTAATGCTATGGCGGTAATTATAGAGATAAGAAGGTTCATTTCTGGAGTACTTTCTCCAAATACCATACTGAGAATATTACCGAACATCTGGCCACCATAAGCCAGAATAGCGCACATCGAAGTTTTGCCTAAAATACATGGAATGAAAGCCTTAATGAACTTGTATCGCAGTATTCCCAGTGGAATAAAAAGAAGATCATCAGGCAATGGAGTTAAAGCGAAAAGAAAAATTGCAATGGGTCCGTAATGGTCAAAAATTCTCATCATGTAATCCATTTTTCTTTGCTGTTTTTCGCTTATCACAGATCGCCCGTAATATCCCAATAGGTATCCAGAAAATTCGCCAACACTCGAACCCAAGCCTCCTGCAACTGTGAGAAGGAGGGGGTTCAGTCCTTCTATACCCAACGTAAGTATGATGAAGGTGTAAGGTATCGGAACAATTATTGACATTGCGCCGATAATACTGATTGCGAAAACTCCCACGTAGCTATACTGAAGTAAATATTTTTCCCAACCCAAAAGTCCAGCAATAGCGGCAACAATGACGATCATAATCACAACGATGGTCACTGCCATCTGTTTCTCCATTTTCCGTTAAGCCTCCACACCAAGAAGCAACACTCTTGCGATTTTTCCCTTTGTATGCTTAAGCGTTACTACATTGCTTTAACCCTTTTCAAACAGAAAAACAACAAATTCGAAGTTAAAAGATATAAACCGTGCTTTAGGAAGTTTATCGTTAGCTTTAAATGAAACCAATGAAAACGTTTTGTTTCAGCCTGTTTAAAGAGGCGTTGTAATTGAGTTCTCAAGAACCCATCTGGATCGTTAGAGACTACTTAAAGTGCAGTGGATGCAGAAAATGCGAGATATCCTGCTCCCTTTTCCACGAAAAAAGAATCTGGCCGGAAGCCTCAAGGATACGGGTGTTCATGCTCGTCCCCGGAGCGGAGTTTCCCCATTTCTGCACCCAGTGCGACGACTACCCCTGCGTTAAATCCTGCCCCGTAGACGCCTTATCCGTGAACAAGGATACAGGCGCTGTTTTAGTTGACAAAGAGAAATGCACCGCCTGCGGTCTCTGCATCGACGCCTGCCCAGGTAGTGTTCCACATATCCATCCAACTGAGAAATACGCGGTAATATGCGACCTGTGTGGAGGGGACCCTCAATGCGTAAAGGTGTGCCACGAAGGAGGATGGGATGCTCTCAGGGTCGTAACCAAAGCGTTTGAGAAAAATATGGGGCGCGACCGCGCCTACAAGCTATACGCACGCAAACCCGAAGAAGTAACGCGAGATTTGGTTGCCAGCCTGTATGGAGAAGCGGGAGAGGAGCTGATCTAAATGCGTGGATACGCAGGAAAGTTCCTAGAAGTTGACCTCTCCGCGGAGAAGATAAAGGAACTAACATTCGATGAAAGCATCCTAAGGCAATATATCGGCGGCAGAGGCTTGGCTACGAAGATTCTGTGGAATAGACTAGGCGACCGATGGGAGACCATCGATCCCCTCGGACCCGAAAACATCCTTCTCGTATTAACTGGACCCCTAACCGGTTTTTTCCCAGGAAGCAGAATCTGCGTATCTGGGAAGTCTCCCCAGAGCAACGGCGTAGTCGGTTCGACTGTTGCCGGAGAGTTTCCAGTAGAGCTCAAATGCGCAGGCTACGACGGCTTGATCATCACAGGTAAGGCTGCCGAACCAAGCTACATTTTCGTCACAGATTCTCAAGCCGAAATCAGAGACGCGAGTCACATCTGGGGGAAAGACGGAAAGCAAACCCTAAAGATGCTTACCCGAGAGGGAAGAGAAGAGCTCAGAAAGAGGTCCCCGCTGTATGGCGAGTGGAAAGAGCCAGCTGCACTCTACATAGGACCGGCTGGAGAGAACAAGGTCAGAATCGCCGCTGTGATGTCGAAATGGACACATGCAGCAGGTTACGGCGGCTACGGGGCGGTGATGGGCTCAAAGAACCTGAAGGCGCTGGTGGCTAAAGGCACAGGACCCCTACCTGAAGTTGAGGACATGGAGAAAGTGAAGACGCTGATAGATGAAGTGTCGGTCAGATGCTACAGTAATGATTCATTTCGACGGTGGGGAACTGGCGCCGCGGGCTACGAGGTTGGTGCCCTACTCAGTTCCGAGCCCATTAGAAACTGGCAGGAAGAGTGGCATAACCAGAAGAGTTTTGGAGTGGACAAGTTCGAGCAAAGGGTTTGGATAAAGAAATACTGGGGCGACTTCGGCTGTCCAACAACATGCTTGAAAATTGCGATGGTAAAAGCGGGTCCCTTTAAAGGTGCAATAGGAGACAACCCCGACTATGAGCTACAAGCATACTTAGGAACCAACTTAGGCATCTTCACTCCAGAAGAAAATGTTTACTTGGCGTCTTTGATAGACGACTTGGGACTCTGCGGCATACAAGGTGGAAATGTGCTTGGATTCGCTGGCGAACTCTACCAGAGGGGCATCCTAACGAAGGAGGACTTAGACGGCATAGAATTGAGGTGGGGGGACGCAGAGGCTTTTGCTGCATTGGCTAGAAAGGTGGCCATGAGGGAAGGAATTGGAGACGTGTTAGCCGAAGGTTCTTACAGGGCAGCCTTCAAGATAAAGAAAATGAAGAAGGAAGATGTGATGCGATACGTGGTTCATGAGAAGGGAATGGCGATAGGAGCCCACGGAGTTAGAAGCGGAAAGGATTACACGACGGACATATCCTACGCCTGCTCTGTTCAAGCTGGCGACCACACGTCAACAGCCTACCTTCCAATCTATCACGCCAACAGCGAGTTGGCAATAATCCTCCATGACTCAGGCGTCTACTGCTGGTTCAACACCTTTAACTTGCCGCGACATCTCAAATGGGACTTCTTTAAAGCGGTGACAGGGTGGGAAATAGGACCAGAGGAATGGTACGGGACCATGGCACGCAGGATACTCCACATACAGAGAGCCTTGCTGCTCCTAGGTGGCCCAGACCTCAAATGGAACCCCAAAATACATGACGACAACCCGCCAAGATTCTACGAGCCACTGCCGTCGGGACCTTACGCTGGAAAAAAGATTGACAGAGCTAAGTTTGAAGACTCGAAAAAGGAATATTACGAAGAAGTCGGCTGGGATGAAAATGGGATACCTAAATCCGAAGTGCTAAAAAAGCTTGGACTAGAGGAAGTAGACAGAATATTAAAGGAAAAGGTAAGATAAACTGTTTCACTTAGAACATCTATTTTGTTCGAATCTCTGAGCCCAACAGAATTTTCGCATCTTCATTCTGTTCAAAACATTAGTTACATTTAACTATTTGCACAATCTCTTAAATTGTTTCCAAAACTTCAAGGGGATAATTATGTCTCCGTTTCTGGCGTGGATTGGCTTTTTTGTAAGTCTAGCCATGTTGCTGGTGATTTCTAGGAAAAGTTTGATGGCTTCCATGTTTGTTGGCGCTCTCATTCTAGGAGTCTTCACCTTGTCACCATCGGAATTGGCGTGGGAGCTTTGGTCTTCCTTTGTTGATTTATCAGTGATTTTGTTGGCTTTAGCTGTGGGACTTATTCCCTTAATAGGTGGGGGATTAAGCCAATCAGGTCAAATGGATGACTTGGTTAGGAACATGAGAATAGGGAAAAAAGCGTTTCTCGCGTTTTCCCCCGCATTAGTCGGAATGCTTCCGATGCCTGGAGGCGCCCTTCTTTCCGCACCCCTAATTGAGAAGGCTGGAAAGGGCATGTCCCAAGAGAAGAAAGCCGGGTTGAACGTGTGGTTTCGCCACGTTTTGTATCTGGTTTATCCCCTTTCCCCCGCGCTCATAGTATCCATTAAATTGGCTGATCTTGATATTTATCAGGTTCTTCCCTATCTTGCATCATTTTTGGTTTTTTCTGTGGCACTTGGATATTTTTTCTTCCTTCGAAGCGTTCGTGGACGGATGGAATACAAGCAAAAGTTTTCACTGAAAAAATTGCTTACGCCTTTAACTGTAATTGTGATCGCACCTCTTTTAGATTTTTTGATCAAAGCATTATTTCCGGGACTAGTCAAAGAAGCAGCTACTCTAATAGGAGTGGCGGCAAGTTTAACTCTTGTAATAGCTGTTGGAAGAATCGGATTGAAAGAATTTTGCCAAATTTTTAGAAAGTCAAAGCCTTGGGATTTTGCCCTAATAATCGTAGGAATGATGGTTTTTTACAACGTGTTTAAGGCCTCGAGCATTCCAGAACTGATAGCAGAAGTGCAGATAACTCCTGAAATTCTTTGTGTGGTTGTAGGATTTTTGCTTGGCTTTGCAACTGGAAGGATACAGGTTCCGGCTGCCATCATTATCCCTCTATTTGCCACAAAGTTTGGTGCCATGTCTGCTCCAGTTTTCGCAATTACGTTTTTCAGTATTTTCCTTGGTTATGTTCTCACTCCAGTGCATCCATGCGTTGCGCTTTCAGCCAAGTTCTTCAGTGTAGACCTTAAAGATTTCTTTAAAGAAGTGGGGCCTCCGGCTTTGATCGCTTTTGTCATTAGTTTCATTCTATTTTTGATTTGAACGTATGGCGCGTGCAAATGGGTCTGGGAAACGTGGCGATTCCTTGTTTTTCCATGAGACGCCAAACTTGTACGCTCCATTGACGCAGTTTCTTCTGCCCAAGATAGAAATGTTGACTTAGGAACTTGTTTGTGATCTAGTATGCTCTAGCGAAGTAAACTACTTCTTTTGCTTCACCGCCGCAGTACACACAGCTTGAAAACAATTCTTCTTTTTCAAATGGAATCAGTCTAATAGTCGCCCCGGTTTCTTCCTTAATCTTTTCTTCGCATGCTTGATTTGAACACCAACAGGCTCTGATGAACCCGCCCTTTTTTCTCAGAACTTTCTTAAATTCAGCGTAAGTCTCTACGGAAGTGATGTGTTCTTCCAAGAATTTCTTCGCTTGATTGAAGAGGTTCTCTTGAATTTCTTTCAGCACCCCAATTACGGTGTTAACAAGCTCTTCTTCTTTCACTGTTATTCTCTCAAATGTATCCCTTCTGGCGGCGATTACCTGTTTTTTCTCGATATCTCTTGGACCGATCTCAATTCTTATCGGTACGCCTTTCAATTCCCATTGATTGAATTTCCATCCGGGTGTATATTCTTCTCTGTCATCAAGAATAGCTGCTATCCCGTTTTCTTCTAAATTCTTGAAAACTTCTCTGGCTTTATTCGAGATCAAATCTTTTTTTGTTTCCTTGTAGAAGATGGGAACTATCACAACTTGGCATGGAGCCTTTTTTGGAGGAAGTACCAGTCCTTTGTCATCGCCGTGAACCATCACTAGTGCTCCTATTAGACGTGTGGACACGCCCCATGACGTTTGCCAGACATAGTGGTCTTTCTCATCTTTTCCAATGAATTTGATGTTGAAGGGTTTAGAGAAGTTTTGACCAAGATTGTGCGATGTCCCTAGTTGAAGGACTTTTCCATCGGGCATTAGAGCTTCTAACGTCGTGGTATAAAGGGCTCCAGCGAATTTTTCGCTTTCAGTTTTCTTTCCAACTAACACTGGTATGGCAAGATGCTTTTCTATCAAATCTCTGTAGATTCCTAGAATGTCCATAACTTCTTCGTCCGCTTCTTCTTTCGTTGCATGTGCCGTGTGGCCTTCTTGCCAGAGAAACTCTCTTGTTCTCAAGAACGGTTTAGTTGCTTTAGTTTCCCATCTTACGATGTTACACCACTGATTCAATTTGAGGGGGAGGTCTCTCCAGCTTTTTATCCACTTCCTATACATCACATACATTATGGTCTCAGACGTAGGTCTTACAGCAAGCCTTTCTTCTAGTTCAGTATCTCCGCCGACTGTGACCCATGCGCACTCTGGGACGAATCCCTTGAAATGTTCAGCCTCCTTCTTTAAGAAACTCTCAGGTATAAAGAGGGGAAAATACACGTTTTTGTGTCCACTTGCCTCTATTCTCTTATTGAAGGAATCCTGAATCTTTTCCCAAATAGCATACGAATGTTCCCTAAAGACAATGCAGCCTTTGATGGGAGCATAGTCGGCTAACTCCGACTTCAAGACGACTTGAGTGTACCATTCTGAAAATCGTTCAGACTTTTTGACGGTAATTCCCGACTCTGACATCTTAATTCCTCCCTCGGTGCTTACTAATGAAAAAATCAAATGCTAATATAAAATAGGCGCCAAAGAAGTCAGTGTTGCGGAACAAAGTCACCCATCACGACCACTTCACGCAACAAGTACATGGAAGTTATATAAAATTTTCTTTCGTTGGGTTCTGTTAACTCTTCGGCCCTTCTAGGCTAAAAGCCTAGCGTGTTAACCATCGGGACTTCAGAACTTGGAATTAACAGAGTTTTTATGTTCATTTAAGGCGAGAGCATTTCCTCTTAGGTCATCGTTCTAAAGAGTAGTATTATAAGTTTGTTTCAATCCTCCTTTAGACGGAATGAATCTTGAATGAAAATGAGATTCAAGGTAGAGATATGGTCAAGAATCCTAGAGCATTGTTTTTGATAGCTGCAGTGATTTTCGTTGTTTCCATTTTTGTACCTTGGTTCCATATGCGTCGCTCAGTATTCTGGATTGGATGGCATTACATATACGAGGATGATTACCTCTGGTCTTTTATGATGGCGAAGTTTATGCCTCAAGGTTACGATACTTCTGTTGAGTTGTGGTTTTTGCCAACCAATACCAATAGCTGGGATTGGTTTGGTAGAGGGGATTGGACTTACGAAATTGCATTCGCTATCTATAGTCGAATTGGGTGGTTGTTCTTCCAAATCTTGACAGTGGTCTCTGCAATTATCGTCTTGTTTGCTGGAATAACATGGAAAAGGATAGTTCCTATTGTGGCATTATCTTCAATCACCTTAATCCTATCTATCTATCATGCAATTATGCTAGCTGAAGTGTTGCTGACACGCATAAACTATAGTTTTGGTTTTGGGTTAGCAATCGTATCCATATTGATGTTTTTGATTTCCTGTTATAGATATCATCAAAACAGAGTTAATGGTATTCTTCAATCATTACCATCATGAATAAGTTAACAGTATCCTTTCGTTGGATATTGTTAACTTGAGAGGTAGAAGCATCTAGAGGAGCAGTTTAACAGCGTCTTTGCCCTTCATTCCAACCTTTATCCCCTTCGCTTGAGCCTTGGACGTAACTGCCTTAATTTCAGCCTCAAGGACGTCGTCAAAAGTTTTCACACCACTCACCATAGCAGCGGTCACGTTCACTTTTTCA